>NZ_VRUZ01000049.1:0-28737 GCF_008039485.1 Methylobacterium sp. WL69
CATGGGGGGTGGCATGGGGGGTGGCCTGGGCAACCTCTCGCCCATCGTCCAGGCACTCCTGATGCTGCTCATGTCCAAGGGCGCCGGGGGGCTCGGCGACCTCCTGGGCGGCGGCGCGCAAAGCGAGCCCCGGGGGCGGCGCGAGCCCGATCACACCGGTGACGACGGCGATCTCGGTGGCTTCGGCCAAGATCGCGGCCAGAATCGAGGGGATGATCGCGGGCCGGATCGTGGTCGGGATACGGGTTACGATCCGCGCGGCGGTCAAGGCGGGGGTCAAGGCGGCGATTTCGGCGACCTCGCCGGAATGCTCGACGGTCCGGGCGAGGGCGGACGGGACGAGCGCGATCCAGGGGCCGGTCCCTATGCGCACCTCGACCACGAGGCCGGCGACGGACAGACCGGGCTCGACGGACTCATCGACCGCTTCCAGCGCGGCGGCCTCGGCGAGATGATGGAATCCTGGATCGGCCACGGCGAGAACCGTCCGGTCCAGCCCCGCCAGCTCGCCGATGCCCTCGGCCCCGACGCCGTCGACACCCTCGCGCAACGGACGGGCCTGCAGCGGGACGATCTCCTGTCGCAGCTGGCCCAGGCCCTGCCGCAGGTGATCGACCGCCTGACGCCCCAGGGCCGGCGTCCGACGGGAGACGATGCCCGCGGCTGGTAGGGTCCGGGAACCGCAGGGCCCCCGCGCGACCCGGCTCCCGCCCTACCCGGCGGCGCGGGGCCGGATCGTCCGGTCGAAGCACATGCCCGGCTCGTAGAACCGGAACGTGTTCCGGCCTGCCGCCTTGGCGCGGTAGAGGGCCAGATCGGCGTGCCGGTACAGGGCGTCGGGGCTGTCGCCGTCCTGGGGGGCGCGGGCGATACCGATGCTGGCGCCGACGACCACGCGCTCGCCCTCGAGGTCGATGGGCTCGCGGATCGCCTCGATGAGGCGCCGGGCGAGATGCTGCCCCTCCTCGGGGCGGTCCGCGCCGGACTGGATGATGGTGAATTCGTCGCCACCGACCCGCGCCACGGTATCCTCGTCCCGGACGAGACCCTTCAGGCGGTCGGCGATCCGGCACAGGAGGGCGTCGCCGGCCTGATGGCCGAGGCCGTCATTGACCGCCTTGAACCGGTCGAGATCGAGGCAGAGCACCGAGAAGCCAGCGGCTCCCCGGCGAATCGCGGAGAGCTGCTGGGTCAGGCGCTCGCGGAACAGGGTGCGGTTCGCCAGATCCGTGAGGGCATCGTGCCGGGCCATATGGCTGATCCGGCGCGCGGATTCCTCGCGCTCCGAGACGTCTCGGACGGCCGCGACGTAGCCCGTCGGGCGCCCGTCCACGGCGTGGCGCGTGAGGTTGAAGGTCACCTCGACCCAGACCCAGGAGCCGTCCTTGCGGCGGTAGCGCTGCCGGGTCACCGCCCGGGCCATGCGGCCGGCGCCGAGGGCGGCGAGGACGCGGGTGAAGGTCTCCGCATCGTCGGGGTGGATCTGGTCCATGGGCAACGTCCCGACGAGTTCGTCGGGCTCGTAACCCAGGAGGGTCCGCGACGCCGGGGAAACGTACTGGCGTCGGGTGTCGAGGCTGGAGCGGACGATCATGTCGGAGGTGTTGTCGGCAAGCAGCCGGTAATGCGCCTCGCTCTCGCGCAGGCGAGCCTCGGTCCGGTGCAGGGACATCTGCGCGGCCACGACCGTCGCCAAGTCGGCCAGCTGCGCCCGCTCCGCGGCCGAGAAGACCCGCGCCTTGGTATCCTGCACGCACACGGTCCCGGCGCGGACACCCGGGGCGAGGATGATCGGCGCCCCGGCATAGAAGCGGACATGCGGCTCGCCGGTGACGAGGGGACTGTCGGCGAAGCGTGGATCGGCCCAGGTGTCCTCGACCACGAGCACGTCGTCGGTCAGGATCGCGTAGGTGCAGAACGAGCCCGTGCGCGGCGTGCCGGCGGCCGAGAAGCCGCACTTGGCCTTGAACCATTGCCGGTCCGCCTCGACGAGGGTGACGGTCGCCATCGGAACCCGAAACAGGGAACAGGCCGTGCGGCAGACGGCGTCGAACTGCATCTCGGGCGGCGTATCGAGGATGGCCAGATCGCGCAGGGCGGCGAGCCGCTCCGTTTCGTTGGCGGGAAGGGGGTACATGCGTGCTCCGAAACCTTCCGCGTTGTACGCGATCGCTCGAACCGAACACGAGCTATCGGCCAGGAATGCAAATCCCTCCTTAACGGGGTCCGCCAATCGAGCCGGACCCAGTGTCGGGACAGGATTCGACGCATCCTTTCCACCGCTTTTCGACAAATTTTATCGGGTCTCAGGTCCACTGACCTATTCGGCCGAAGGAGTCTGGCACGTCTCGCAGTAGAAGGTCGAACGTCCTGATTGCACGATACGGGCAATACATCCGGTGCAGCCCAGCGTCCGGCAGGGTTCGCCCAGGCGATCATAGACTCGGAACGCGTGCTGGAAGGCGCCGGCACTCCCATCCGTGTGGACGTAATCGCGCAGGGTCGAGCCGCCGGCGGCCACCGCCTCCTTGAGGACCTGCGGGATCACCTCGGCCAGCAGGCGCGCCTTCGGGGTCGGGCCGCCATCCGCTGCGGCCAGCCGTCCCGCCGGCGTCCCGGGATGGAGCCCGGCCCGGTGGAGCGCCTCGCAGACGTAGATGTTGCCCAGACCCGCGATGAGACGCTGGTCGAGGAGGGCCGCCTTCAGGGGCGTGATCTTGTGGCGGAACAGGCGCGCCACCGCCTCCGGCGTCAGGGCCTCGCTCAGGGGCTCGAGGCCCATGGCGGCGAAGTGCCGGCAGGTCGCCAGTTCCGCCGTCGCCACGAGGTCCATGAAGCCGAAGCGGCGGGCGTCGTTGTAGGTGACGGTGGCGCCGTTCGACATGGCCATGACCACGTGATCGTGCTTCGGGGTACCGAGCGCCCCGTCGAGGTAGAAGTCGCCCGGCGAGAGGTTGCTACCATCGGGCATCGCCACGTCGAAGCGGCCGGTCATGCCGAGGTGCAGGATCAGTGACTCGCCGGAATCGAGACCGGCCACGAGGTACTTCGCGCGCCGTTCCAGGGCCGTCACGGACCGGTCCGTCAGGCGTTCCGCGAACCGCTCCGGGAACGGAAACCGCAGTCCGGAACGGCGCAGGGTGACATGGGCGAACCGGGCGCCGACCATGGCGGGAACGAGCCCGCGGCGGACGGTCTCGACTTCGGGCAGTTCGGGCATGGCTCTCCGGTACGGACCATCGGGGCGGAAACGGGATGCGGTGCTGGCGAACATGGCGGTTCGCCCCGGCTTTCGCTATGACGCTCACCCCAAGAGGTGAGGTTCATGAGTCACGCCGAGCGGTCCCCCCCCGACGAGAATACGCATTTCGGCTTCGAGCAGGTCGCCCTCGGCGAGAAGCAGGCGCGCGTCGACGACGTTTTCCGCTCCGTGGCCAAGCGCTACGACCTCATGAACGACCTCATGTCGGGCGGCCTGCACCGGGCCTGGAAGTCGCAGCTGATCTCGATGCTGCGCCCGCCCCGGAACCGTCCGTTCCACCACCTCGACGTGGCCGGCGGCACCGCCGACATCGCCTTCCGCGCCCTGGACGCCGGCGGCCCGGCGACGCACGTCACGGTGCTCGACATCAACGAGGCGATGCTGCGCGTCGGCGCCGAGCGGGCGGGGAACCGCTTCGCCGGGCGCATCGACTTCGTCACCGCCAATGCCGAGGCCCTGCCGCTGCCGTCGGAGAGCTTCGACGCCTACACCATCGCCTTCGGCATCCGGAACGTGCCGCGCATCGACCACGCCCTGGCCGAAGCCCACCGGGTCCTCAAGCCCGGCGGGCGCTTCCTCTGCCTCGAATTCTCGAAGGTCGACCTGCCCGTCCTCGACCGGATCTACGACGCCTATTCGTTCCACGTGATCCCGCGCCTGGGCTCGAAGGTGGCAGGCGACGCCGAATCCTACCGCTACCTCGTGGAGTCCATCCGCAAGTTCCCGAGTCCGGGGCGGTTCGCCGGCATGATCGAGGCGGCCGGGTTCCGCCATGTGAGCCACCGGCCCCTGTCGGGCGGCATCGTGGCGATCCATTCGGGCTGGAAGGTCTCGTGACCGCCTTGGCCCGGCAAGGGGAATCCGGTTTTTGGGACAAGCCGAGGCGGGACCGAGATCGGCGGCACGCCTGATGCTCCGCTCCCTCTTCCGCGGGGCCCATGTCGGCTTCGTCCTCGCCCGCGAGGGTGGGCTGTCCCTCATCGATTCCCACGACCTGCCGCCCCACCTCCGCCTCGCCCTGAAGGCCGGGCGGATGCTGGAGCGGCGGGGCCTCGGCCCGGGGGCCGGGCCCCTGCAGCGGGCACTGACCCGGCTCGGGCCGTCCTACGTCAAGTTCGGGCAGTTCCTCGCGACCCGGCCCGACATCGTCGGCATGAACGCCGCGCGCGATCTCGAGACCCTGCAGGACCGGGTGCCGCCCTTCCCACAGGAGGTGGCGCTCCGCGTCGTCGAGGCCGCCTTCGGCAAGCCCGTGTCCACGCTGTTCGTCTCGTTCAGCCCGCCCATCGCGGCGGCCTCCATCGCCCAGGTCCACAAGGCGCACATTCTCGATGCCGACGGCACCGAGCGGGTGCTCGCCGTCAAGATCATGCGGCCGGGGGTGCGCGAGCGCTTCCAGCGCGACCTCGAGGTCATGCGGTTCATGGCCCGCATCGTCCACGCCCTGTCGCCCGAGGCGGAGCGCCTGCGCCCGCGCGAGGTGGTGGAGATCCTGGCCCGCTCCGTCACCATGGAGATGGATTTCCGCCTCGAGGCGGCGGCCATGTCGGAGCTCGCCCAGAACACGAAGGACGACGTCGATTTCCGCGTGCCCCGGCCCGACTGGGAGCTCACCGCCCGCGACGTCCTGTCGAGCGAGTGGATCGAGGGCATCCGCCTCAACGACCGCGCCGCCATCGTCGCCGCCGGGCACGATCCGCGGGCGCTCGGGCGCGCGGTGATCCAGTCGTTCCTGCGCCACGCGATCCGGGATGGATTCTTCCACGCCGACATGCATCCGGGGAACCTGTTCGTCGATCCGACCGGCACCCTGGTGGCGGTGGATTTCGGCATCATGGGCCGCCTCGGCCACCCCGAGCGGCGTTTCCTCGCCGAGATCCTGCTCGGCTTCATCCTGCGTGACTACAAGCGCGTGGCGCAGGTGCATTTCGAGGCCGGCTACGTGCCCGCGCACCATTCCGTGGACGATTTCGCCCAGGCCATCCGCGCCATCGGCGAGCCGATCCACCAGCGCAAGGCCGACGAGATCTCCATGGCCAAGGTGCTGACCCTGCTGTTCGACATCACCGCCCTGTTCGACATGCGCACGCGCACGGAACTGGTGATGCTCCAGAAGACCATGGTGGTGGTGGAAGGCGTCGCCCGCTCGCTGGATCCCCAGCTCGACATGTGGACCGGGGCCGAACCCGTGGTGCGGAGCTGGATCGCCCGCAACCTCGGCCCCCTGGGGCGCATCGAGGGCGTGGGACGCGCGGCGCTCACCATCACCGACGTGGTCTCGGACATTCCCGACCTGGCGCAGCGCCTCCGCCGCATTCTCGTGCGCCTCGACGAGGCCGGCACCGGCAACGCCGACCGCCTCGATGCCTTCGCCCGCGCCACGCGGCGGCGCGCCATCTGGTCCACCGTGGCCCTGTGGGCCATCGCCGTCGGCGCCCTGGTGATGGCGTTCCGCTGACCCTTCGGCCCGGTCCACAGGGCGGATGGAACGGATTCCTCGCCTGGCGCCTTTGCCTCTGCGAAGTGGCGTCCGGAGGGGCTGCGTGGCGAACGAGTTTTCCCTGCCCGGTCGCCGCTCCGTCATCATGGGTCTCGCTGCGGCGGCAGCCTTCGTTCCGAGAACTCACGCGGCCGGAGGGCTTGCCCGGCTGACGCTCTGGCCCGGCCAGCCGCCCGGCGGCGGTGGACCGGCCGGTGCCCTCGTCCAGGACGACGGCGGCGCGGTCTCGAATATCGCCACGCCCACCCTCGAGGTCTTCCTTCCGCAGAAGCCGAGCGGCGCGGCGGTCCTGGTCGCGGGTGGCGGGGGCTACAGGCGCATCAGCCTCATCAAGGAGGCCTATCCGGCGGCCTACTGGCTCGCGGCGCAGGGCATCACGGCGTTTGTCCTGACCTACCGGCTTCCCAGCGAGAACTGGACCGACGGTCCCGCCGTGGCGGTGCAGGATGGGCAGCGCGCCCTGCGGGTGATCCGCGCCCATGCCGACCGGTTCGGCCTCGATCCGAACCGCATCGGCGTGATGGGGTTCTCGGCCGGCGGGCATCTCTGCGGCATGATCGCGGCCCGCTCCGCCTTCCGCTCCTACGCACCCGTCGACGCCGTGGACGCGTTGTCGGCACGACCGGATTTCGCGGCCCTGATCTATCCCGTCGTGAGCCTGCAACCGCCCTTCGACACCACGAACACCCGTCGGTCCCTCGTGGGCGAGACGCCGACGCCGGAGGCGAGCGCGGCTTGGTCGCTGCACACCCATGTCGGCGCGGACTGCCCGTCGATCTTCCTCGTGCAGGCGGACGACGATCAGGTGGTCGCCCCCCAGCAGAGCCGGATTCTCGACGAGGCGTGTCGGGGCGCCAAGGTGATGGTCGAGTATCATCGCTTCGCCGTCGGCGGCCACGGGTTCGGCATCGGCAACGCCGAGGCGTCGGTCACCCTGTGGCCACGCCTCTACCGGCTGTGGCTCACCAGCCTGTCGGTGATGCGCTGACCCACCCCGGGCCTGTCACGCCGGGCGGCCAACCAGGCCATGACCCGGGGCTTGCGGCTCTCCCGCCCGATCCGTCGCACCGGCGCGACGCCCGCATCGACGTCATCCGGGGCTTCGCCCTGCTGACGATCTTCGTCGATCACATTCCCCGCAACGCGCCGGCCCTGCTCACCCTTCACAATTTCGGGTTCTCGGACGCGGCCGAGATCTTCGTGCTCCTGGCGGGCTACTCCGCGATGGTGGCCTATGGCGGCCTGTTCCGGCGCGCAGGCACGAAGGCGACCCTCGCGCGCATCGCGTGGCGCTGCCTGAAGATCTACCTGTTCCAGGCGGGCCTCCTGCTGGCGACCCTGCTCATCGTGCGCGTTTGGATGGACCTCACCGGCCTCGTCCCGCGCTTCGGCGTGCGGGCGCTCCTCGATATGGGCCTGCTGCCGGGTGCCCTGCGCGGCCTCATGCTCAACGCCCTGCCGAACTATCTCGACATCCTGCCGCTCTATATCCTGCTGCTGGCCCTCTTCCCGCTCGTCTATGTTGGATTGCGGCGCAGCCCGTGGGGCACGCTCGCCCTGTCGGGCCTGATCTGGCTCGCCGCGAACGTCGATCACCGACTCAACCTTCCCAACGCGGCCGCCGTCGACGACGGCTGGTACTTCAACCCGTTCGCGTGGCAGTTCCTGTTCGTGATCGGAGCGGCCCTCAGCGTCGCTGTCCGGGCCCGCGGCGGGCTCCTGCCCCGGCATCCGATCCTCACGGCCGCCGCCCTGATCTACCTCGTCGGCGCCCTGCTGCAGGCTTTTCCGTGGGCGGAATGGGGACTCTGGGACCTGCGGCCCCTCGCCATGACCGCGCCGGACAAGAGCCGCGTCGCCCCCTTGCGCCTTCTCCACATCCTGGCCCTGACGAGCCTGGTCTTCGCATCGCCGACGGTGCTGCGGCTCTCGAGCCGCCCCTGGCTCCGCCCCTTCGACGCCTGCGGCCGGAACTCCCTGGAGATCTTCGCGGCCGGCTGCCTGGCGGCCCTCGTTGGCCGGATCCTCTACCGCACCTTCGAGCCGGTGTGGCCGCTCCAGATCGCGGTCAACCTCGGCGGTCTCGCCCTGATGCTGGGCCTCGGCCTCGTCCTCGACGCGCGGGCACGCCAGCGCACATTGCGATGAGGGCCCACCCGGTGCATCCATAACGGCAAGCCACGCCTGCCGAGGCGCGCTTCAACAAGAAAAACGGCCGGAGGAGAACGCCATGGTCCGCCGCACCACCCGACGGCTGCTCGCCGGCCCCCTCCTCGTCCTCGGCGGCCTCGGCCCCTGCGCGGCCGAGGACTGGCCGATGTTCGGCGGCGACCACACCAATCGGCACTTCTCGGGGCTCACGACCATCGACACCGGAAACGTGGCGCGCCTGCGCCCGGCCTGGATCTTCCAGACCGGCGTCACCGGATACTTCCAGGCCGAGCCCGTGATGGTGGACGTCACCCTCTACGTCTCGACGACGCAGAACCACGTCGCGGCCCTGGACGCCAAGACCGGCGCGGTCCGCTGGACCTACGTCCACAAGGCCCGCACGGAAAAGATCTTCGGGCCACCCTCGAACCGGGGCGTCGCCGTCTCCGATGGGCTGGTGTTCGAGGCGACCATGGATGGGCGCGTGATCGCCCTGGACGCCCGGACCGGCAAGGTGGTGTGGGACCACGAGGCCGTGCGCCCGGAGGAGGGCGAGTCCGAAACCGCCTCGGCCCTGGCCGACACCCTCGGGGCCGGCACCGTCCAGGGTTCGAGCCGACTGGGCTTCAAGATGCCGCCCCTCATCGCCAACGGCCTCGTCATCGTCGGCGTGGCCGGGGCCGGCTACGGCCTCCATGTCGAGGACGAGAAAGGGGGCCTCGATGGCGGCGCCGTCGTCGGCATCGAGGGCGGTTACGGCCGGCGCGGGTGGCTCGCCGCCTACGACGCGAAGACGGGGGCCGAGCGCTGGCGCTGGTACGTCACCAAGGCCGACGGCTGGGAGGGCGGATTCGTCGACAGCACCCCCGACGGGGTGCCGCTCCACCGCGACATCGCCGCCGAGAAGGCCGCCGCTCCCGCCCACAGGGATGCCTGGAAGGTCGGCGGCGGGTCGCTCTGGATGACCCCGGCCTTCGATCCGGCACTGGGCCTCATCTACGTCGGCACCGGCAACCCGGCACCGCAGAATTTCGGCCTCTCGCGGCCGGGTGACAACCTCTACACCATGAGCCTCGTCGCCCTCGACGTGACCACCGGCCAGCTGCGCTGGTACTATCAGCAGGTGCCGCACGACGAGTGGGGCTACGACGTGGCGAGCCCGCCCTTCCTCCTCGACCACGCGACGCCGCAGGGGCCGGTGAAGGCCGTGGCGCAGGCGAGCAAGACCGGCTGGCTCTACGTCCACGACCGGACGGACGGGAAGCTGCTGACCCGTTCGGCGCCCCTCGTCGCTCAGAAGAACCTCTACGCGCCGCCGACCGCCGCCGGCACGGTGGTGAGCCCCGGGCCGCTCGGCGCCATCTCCTGGCACCCCGTCGCTTACGACTCCAAGGCCGCCACGGCCTACGCACAGGTCCGGCACGGGGCCACCACCTACGTGGTGAAGACGGCGCCGGCCTCGGGCGGCCGTCCGGAGATCCGCTATACCGAGACCACGGAGGCGAAGGGCGAGCCCTCCTTCAGCACCCTCACGGCCGTCGATCTGGCCCGCGACGGGGCCATCAAATGGTCGGTGAAGGCGGGAAGCCGGCTCTCCGGCGGGACGCTGGCCACCGCCGGCGGCCTCGTCTTCTCCGGCGAGGAGGACGGGCACCTCGACGCCCACGATGCGAAGACCGGCGCGATCCTATGGCGCTTCCAGTGCGGCGCCGGCATCGGCGGGCCACCCATCACCTACGCCCTCGGCGGCAGGCAATACGTCGCCGTGGCGGCCGGCGGGGCTTCCTTCACCAAGGGCTCGGGCTTCGGCACCGGGGATGCCCTCGTGGTGTTCGCCCTGCCGGATTAGGTCCGATCGCATCGGCGCGCGGCTTGCGACGGGCCGGATTTCACCCCACCGGACCGGCCCCATGCCCCACGACAGCGTTCCTCATCCGACCCGACAGCCGACCGACCGGGGTCCGCCGGTGGTCCGCACCATCGCCATGCCGGCCGACACCAACCCGGCCGGCGACATCTTCGGCGGCTGGCTCATGGGCCAGATGGATCTCGCCGCCGGCAACGTCGCGGCCCGGCGCTCGCGGGGCCGCTGCGCCACCATCTCGGCCGAGGCGATGACGTTCCACCGGCCGGTCTTCGTCGGCGATGAGGTCAGCATCTACGCCTGGATCGTGAAGGTCGGGCGCACCTCCATGCGCATCCAGGCCGAGGTCTGGCGCCGCGAGCGCGAGGGCGAGGTCACCATGAAGGTCACCGAGGGCCTGTTCACCTTCGTCGCCATCGGCCCCGACCGGCGCCCGCGCCCGATCCCACCGGAGGACGCATGACGCCGACCCGCCGCGATGTTTTTGGCATTGGCGCCCTCGCTCTGGCCACCGGCTCCGTCTCGGCCGCGCCACGGGGCTCGTGGGCGGCCGATGGCCTGAACGCGGCGGCGGCCAGGAAGGGCGTCGCCTACGGCTCGGCCGTGAACATCACGCCCCTGCGCCAGAATCCCGCCTACGGCCGGGCGCTCGCCCGTGAATGCGGGGTCCTGGTGCCGGAGAACGCCATGAAGCTCGCCTATGCGTGGCGGGCGCCCGGCCCCATCGACTTCTCCTTCGCCGACGAGACCGCCGCGTTCGCAGCGAGCAACGGCCAGCGCCTGCGCGGACACACCCTGGTCTGGCACGAGGGCATCCCCGCCTGGGCGCGCGAGCGCACTGCCCGCGACGCGGAGGGCTTCCTGCGCGATTGGATCGGCGCCATGGCGGGGCGATACCGCGGGCGGATCGAGGCCTGGGACGTGGTCAACGAGATCTGCGGCCCCGACAATGGACGCGCCGACGGACTTCGGGCGAGTCCCTGGCTCGCCGCCCTCGGACCGCGCTACGTCGATCTGGCCTTCACGCTCCTGCACGAAGCCGATCCGGCGGCGGCCGGGGTCTGGAACGAGAACGACCTCGAACTCGACGCCGACTGGATCGCCCCGCGCCGGGCCATGGTGCTGCGGACCCTGGAGGGGATGGTCCGGCGCGGCGTGCCGGTCCGGCGCCTCGGCCTGCAGGGCCACCTCTATGCCAAGCATCCCCTCGATCAGGACACGCTGCGCCGCTTCCTGCGCGACGTGGCGGGGCTCGGCCTCGCCATCGAGGTCACGGAATTCGACGTGAATGACAAGGACTTTCCCGCCGACCTGCCGAGCCGGGACCGGGCGGTGTCGGACCTCGCGCGGCGCTTCCTCGACGTGGTGCTGGACGAGCCCGCGACCCTCAACGTGCTGACCTGGGACATCACCAACGCCAACTCGTGGCTCAACACCAACCCGCAGCGCCGCCGCGCCGACGGGTCGATTCAGCGCGCGCTGCCCCTCGACGAGAGCTTCGCCCGCACGCCCCTGTGGCGGGCGATGCACCGGGCGTTCTCCGACGCGCCGGACCACCGTGCGGCGCGGGACCGGTTACGGCGGGGATAGACCGGCCCTCGACTCAGCGGTTCACGGTCCGGGCCGGAACACGCTCGCCGCCGGAATGCTGCCTCAGGAAGGCGGCCATCTCGGCCAGGGCGGGGGCCTTGGAGCGGAAGGTCACCGAGAGCGCTAGCAGGGTGTCGGAATGGTCGAGCCCGGCATAGATCCGTTCCTGCACCGGCACCCGGACGTCGCGCAGGCGGGCGGCAAGGTTGCGGGTGTTGCTCGGGCGCACGATGGTGTCGGCGTCGCCGGTGGCGAGGTAGGCCGGGGGCGAATGCGGGCCGGCGAAGCTCACCGGCTGGGTCGCGGCCTTGTCGCGGGCCTCGCCGAAGATTTCGGTGGCGGTGCCGGCATCGAGGGGCAGGAAGTCGTAGGGACCGGACAGGCCGGCCACCGCGCGGACCACCTTCGGGTCGACGCCGGCGCGCCGCAGATAGCGCGGGTCGAGCCCCAGCATCATCGCGTTGTAGGCTCCGGCCGAGTGGCCGGCGAGGACGATCCGGCGCGGGTCGCCGCCATACTGGGCGATGTTGTCCCGGACCCAGGCGATGGCGGCCGCGCCATCGTCGAGGAAGTCGGGGAAGCGGACCTCGGGGTAGAGCCGGTAATCGGGCAGCACCGTCACGAAGCCCTGGGCGGCCAGCGCCTGACCGACGAAGGCGTAATCCTCCTTGGTGCCGTTCTTCCACGAGCCGCCATAGAAGAACACCAGCACGGGCGCTCCCCCGGCCGCCGCCACGGGGGTGAACACGTCGAGGCGCTGGCGCGGATGCGGACCGAAGGCCGCGTTGCGCATGGTCAGCCGACCGCCATCGTCACGCGGACCGATGGCGTCGAACAGAGCGAGCGGCGAACACGCCGTGACGCCGAGGGCGAGGAAGGCAAGACCGATGAGGCTGGCAAGGACGGTGGGGACCCGGGTCATGCATCTCTCTGAAGGCGGCGTCACCGTCCTGTGACAGGGCGCACACGGCGGATTGATGGCGCAATCGCGGGCGATCCGGATCGTGATCGACACGCCTACGTGCGCAGGACCAGGCAGGCCCCGCCGACGCCGCGAATCCGGCCGCAGAGGGCATCGGCAGCCTCGCGGCTCTGGGCCGGAATGCGGATGCGGTAGAAGGCCCGGGTCCCGCGATTGCGCAGGCGTGTGCCGATGATCATCGGCCGAACCTCGCCGATCACGCTTGTGTAGAGCTTACGCGTGCGGGTGAAGCTCTGGAGGGCCAAGGCCTTGGAAAAATTGCCCGCGAGCTGGATGCCCCAAGGCGCCGCCGGTCCCTCGTTTCCACCGATGGCGAAGCGGTCGCCGCGCGACGGAACGCGCAGGGCCGCCGTGACCTGAAGACAGGTCTTTTCGGAGTCGGGCTTGGCTGCGGCGGCCTTCTTGTCGGCTGCGCCCTCGTCCGGCGGCATCTCGATGCCGGCGCCCGCGCGCCAATCCTCCGCCGGAGCGCCGGTGATCGCCAGGACGTAGTTGCGGGTCTCGCTCGGCAGGCCGCCGGTGCCGGCGAGCCACGCGGAGACCCGGCCGGGGCCGCCATTGTAGGCCGCCGCCGCGAGGCCGAGATTGCCGAACTGCCGGTTGAGATCGGCGAGCAGGTGGGCCGCGTGCGGGATCGCCTGCTCGGGGTCGAACGGATCGGTGAGACCGCGCTCGCGCGCCGTGCCGGGCATGAACTGGGCGATCCCCTGCGCGCCGACGGGACTGACGGCGCCCACGCGAAACGCGCTCTCGCGCCAGATCAGGCGGGTGAGGAACGGGACGGGGATGGCGCGCGCCCTGGCCGAGGATTCGATGAGCCGGCACAGGGCCTGCTCCACGGTCTCGCCCCCCTCCGACGGGGCCGCCGAGGCGGGGGCCGCGCCGGCGAGGACGAGCACGGCGGCGAGAAGGGCGGGGCGCAGGATGATCACGCACGGGGTTGTAGCGCGCGGAGGCGCGCGATCAATCACGCATCGCCGTTCGCCCATCGCCATCGCGCGCGCTATAACCGACCGAGATCTTCTCGCCCCGGCTTGTTCCATGACGTCCGCCCGATGACCGACACGCTGCTCGAGGTCCAGGATCTGTCCGTGGCCTTCCGCTCCCGCGAGCGCGAGACCCTGGCGGTGGATCGTGTGAGTTTCGCCATCGCGCCGGGCGAGACCCTGGCGCTGGTGGGTGAATCCGGCTCCGGCAAGTCGGTCACCGCCCTGTCGATCCTGCGCCTCCTCGACGGCAGCGCGCATCATCCGGGCGGGCGCATCCTGTTCCGGGGGCGGGACCTCCTGACGTTGCCGGAGCGCGACCTGCGCAAGGTGCGCGGCGCGGACATCACCATGGTGTTCCAGGAGCCGATGACCTCGCTCAACCCGCTCCACAGCATCGAGCGGCAGATCGGCGAGGTGCTGGAGGTCCATCGGGGCCTGAGGGGCAGGAGCGCGCGCGCGCGCGTCCTCGAACTCCTCGATCTCGTCGGCCTGCGCGACGCCGAGCGGCGCCTCGCCGCCTATCCGCACGAGCTCTCCGGCGGCCAGCGCCAGCGGGTGATGATCGCCATGACGCTCGCCTGCGAGCCCGACCTGCTGGTGGCCGACGAGCCGACGACGGCCCTCGATGTCACTGTGCAGGCGCAGATCCTCACCCTGCTGGCCGACCTGCAGAAGCGCCTCGGCATGGCGATGCTGTTCATCACCCACGACCTCGGCATCGTGCAGCGCATCGCCACCTCCGTCTGCGTGATGCTGGAGGGGCGCATCGTCGAGGCGGGGGCGACGGCCGAGGTCTTCGCCCGGCCCCGGCACGCCTACACGCAAAGGCTTCTCGCCGCCGAGCCCACGGGTCGCGCCAACCCGGTCCCGGAGGGCGCCGCCGACCTCCTCGCCGCCGGCCCCCTCAAAGTGTGGTTTCCCATCCGCCAGGGGCTTCTCCGGCGTACCACAAGCCACGTGAAGGCCGTGGACGGCGTGTCGCTCCGGGTCCGGGCCGGCGAGACCGTGGGCGTCGTGGGTGAATCGGGCTCCGGCAAGACGACCCTGGGCCTCGCCCTGCTTCGGCTGACGGCCTGCGAGGGTCCCATCGTGTTCCTCGGCCGCTCCATCGCCGGCCTGACCCCGGCGGCCATGCGGCCGTTCCGCCGCGACATGCAGGTGGTGTTCCAGGACCCCTACGGCTCGCTCTCCCCGCGCATGACGGTGGCCGACATCATCGCCGAGGGTCTGGTGGTGCAGGGCGCCGTGAAGGGCCGGGCCGAGCGCCAGGCCGTGGTGGCGGGCGCCCTCACCGATGTCGGCCTCGATCCGGCGACCATGGACCGCTACCCGCACGAATTCTCCGGCGGCCAGCGCCAGCGCATCGCCATCGCGCGTGCCATCGTCCTCAAACCCAAATTCGTCGTCCTCGACGAGCCGACCTCGGCGCTCGACCGCTCGGTCCAGGCGCAGATCGTCACCCTCCTGCGCGATCTCCAGCGCGAGCGCGGCCTCGCCTACCTGTTCATCAGCCACGACCTCAAGGTGGTGCGGGCGCTCGCGAACCATGTCCTCGTCATGCAGAACGGCCGTGTGGTCGAGGAGGGCCCCGCCGAGACGATCTTCTCGGACCCGCGCCACCCCTACACCCGGGCCCTGTTCGCCGCCGCCTTCGACCTGCGGAGCGACGCCATCGCCGACCCGGTCCCGGCCTGAGCCGTTTGATGCCGCGCGCCCTCCTCATCGTCCTCGATTCCGTCGGCATCGGCGGCGCCCCCGACGCGGATTCCTACGGCGATTCCGGCGCGGACACCCTGGGCCACATCGCGGAGTCCTGCGCGGCCGGTCGCGGCGACCGGGCCGGCCTGCGCGCCGGCCCCCTGCGCCTGCCGAACCTCACGGCGCTGGGCCTCGGCCTCGCGGCCGAAGGCGCCACCGGGCGCATCCCGCCGAACCTCGCCCCCACCGGCCCGGTCGCGGGCACCTACGGCCACGCCGCCGAGACGGCCGCCGGCAAGGACACGCCCTCGGGCCATTGGGAGATCGCGGGCGTGCCGGTGCTGGAGCCATGGGGGCACTTTCCCGACACGGTCCCGGCCTTTCCCCGGGCCCTCGTCGCCGACCTCGTAGCGCGGGCGGAGCTCCCCGGCATCCTCGGCGATTGCCACGCCGCCGGCACCGCGATCGTCGAGCGCTATGGGGCGGAGCACATCCGGACGGGCCGGCCGATCTGCTACACCTCGGCCGACAGCGTGTTCCAGATCGCCGCCCACGAGGACCATTTCGGCCTGGAGCGGCTGTACGAGACCTGCCGCGTCGCCCGCGACCTGTGCGACGCCCACCGGGTCGGGCGCGTCATCGCCCGGCCCTTCCTCGGCACTCCGGAGACGGGGTTCCGCCGCACGGCCAACCGCCGGGACTACGCCGTCGAGCCGCCGGGCGAGACCCTGCTGGACCGCCTCGCCGCGCAAGGCCGCGCCGTGGTCAGCGTCGGCAAGATCGGCGACATCTTCGCCCACCGCGCCACGG
Source organism: Methylobacterium sp. WL69 (assembly GCF_008039485.1). NCBI lineage: Bacteria > Pseudomonadati > Pseudomonadota > Alphaproteobacteria > Hyphomicrobiales > Methylobacteriaceae > Methylobacterium > Methylobacterium sp. WL69. The sequence continues at coordinate 15,847 of NZ_VRUZ01000049.1, forward strand.
GCCGCGAGATCAAGCCCGCCGGCAACGCCGCCTGCCTCGACGCCGCCCTCGCGGCGTTTCGCGACCTGCCCGGCGGCGGCCTCGTCTTCCTCAACCTCGTGGATTTCGACACGGAGCACGGCCACCGCCGCGACGTGCCGGGCTACGCCGCCGAGCTCGAAGCCTTCGACGGGCGCCTGGCCGAAATTCATGCGGTTCTTCAGGCGGATGACCTCTGTATCGTCACCGCCGACCACGGCAACGACCCGACCTGGACCGGCACCGAGCACACCCGCGAGCAGGTGCCAATCCTGGCCTTCGGCCCCGGAATCGCGCCCGGACCCATCGGGGCGCGGCCGACCTTCGCCGATATCGGCGCCGCGGTGGCGCGCCACCTCGGCCTCGCGCCCCTCGGGGCGGGGCAGGCGTGGTGACAGTTCCCAGCATGGTGACAGTTCAAGGAAGGATCGACCATGCGCGATGACGACGAGACCCCCTCGGGGTCGAGCCCGAGCCACAGGGTCGGCGAGCCCCTCGACACCCTGTCGGTGGCCGACCTCGCCGAGCGCATCGCCCTCCTGCAGGGCGAGATCGCGCGCCTCGAAGCCGCCCGCGACGCCAAGAACGCGGCCCGCGACGCGGCGGGGTCGATCTTCCGGATCTAGGATCGCGCCCTGTTGCGCCCGTGCGTCGATGGCGTACGCTCTGTCTACTAATCGACAGAGATGGCTTAAAAAATCCCGTTCGCGTGCTAGGGGAGGGCTCCGGTCTGCAACCGCTTGGCGTCTCGCTCGTCATGATGGGGCGGACCCGATGAGGACAACAGCGTGCGACCCTGGCGCGAAGGCCCCGACGACCGGCGCAGCTACCATCACGGCAACCTCAAGGAGGCCCTGATCGAGGCGGCGCGCCGGTTCATCGCCGAGCGCGGCGTCGGCGGCTTCACCCTCGTCGACGCGGCCCGCCTCGTCGGGGTGACGCCGGCGGCCCTCTACCGCCATTTCCGGGGGCGCGAGGCCCTGCTGGAGGAGGTGGCGGGGCGCGGCTTCACCGACCTCGCCGAGCGCCTGGCCCGGTCCCTGGCGGCCAAGGGGACGCCCCTGGAGCGCTTCACCCGCATGGGCGAGGCCTACCTCGCCTTCGCCGAGGAGGAGCCGGGCTACTACGCGGCGATCTTCGAGACGCGGGGGCTGCCGGCCGCCGTGCCGAACGCCGAGGCGGGGCCCCGGCCGAGCCCGTTCGACCTCCTGGTGGACGCCCTGCAATCGACGTTTCCGGAAGGATTCGGCGGCGTCGCCCCGCGCTTCGTCGCCCTGGAGGTCTGGGCCCTGTCCCACGGTCTGGCGACGCTCGCCGCCTCCGGACACCTGCCGAAGGGGCCCGGCGTCCCCGACAAGTACGAGCTGTTGCGCGCCGGCGTCCTCGCCCTGGTGCACGGCGCCGGACCGGCGCGCGCCCGCGACTGAGCCGGGACCGCCCGGCGCGCGCGCGGCACGGCGCGCCGTCACACGCCCCCCATGGAACGGCGCATCCCCCCCCATGGAACGGGCGGCCGCACGAATGCGCGCCGCGCCCCTTGCACGAATGCGCGCCGCGCCCCTTGAAAGCCCGCCGCCGCATCCGCAAGTAAATGTCGTTCACATTAACATCGGAGACGTGAGCCGTGAGTCTATCCTCCACTTCCCCCTGGTCCTCCGGCAAAGCCTGCCGCAGCGGCCCGTTTCCCAAGCGCTCGTTCGAGATCGGCGCCATCGTGGTCGGCTTCATCTACTGGTGGCCGGCGGCTCTGGCCTACGTTGCCTGGAAGGTCGCCGGCTATCCGGCGCTCAGCGAGATGCGGGGCCTCGCCAGCCGCGGCAGCGCCTGGGGCAACGCCTGGAACGCCGGCGGCACCGGGCGCTCGCGCTTCGCCGCCGCCTACGAGGCGGCCAACGGCTCCACCGGCAACCGCGCCTTCGACGATTACCGCAAGGCCGAGCTCGACCGCCTCGACGCCCAGCGCAAGGCCCTGGCCGAGGAGAGCCGCGCGTTCTCGGAGTATGTCGAGGGCCTGAAGCGGGCCAAGGACCGCGAGGAATTCGACGCCTACATGGCCCAGAAGCGCGCCGCCGACTCGACCCGCTCCGTCTGAATTCTTTCGGAGCGACCTCACAACGGGGGCTTCCGGCGAAAAGCCTGGAGCCCCTTTTTCGTGGGCCCACCCGTCGCGGGGGATGCCCCGATGCGCTAAGACATCTGGGCTCGGGTCCGCCTTCCGCCGGCCCGACCGGGAAGGTGTTTGCGGCGATGCAGGACGCGGCGGCAGTCCGGGTGGTCGACCACCCCCTGGTCCAGCACAAGCTGACGCTCCTGCGCGACCGGGCGCGCTCGACCAAGGGGTTCCGCCAGATCCTCAACGAGATCGGCATGCTCCTGGCCTACGAGGTCACCCGCGACCTGCCCCTCGAATCGGTCACCATCGAGACCCCGATCCAGGCGATGCAGGCGCCGCAGATCGCCGGCAAGAAGCTCGTGCTCGCCCCGATCCTGCGCGCCGGCACCGGCTTCCTCGACGGGATGCTGTCCCTGATGCCCTCGGCCCGGGTCGCCCATATCGGGCTCTACCGCGACCCCGAGAGCCTGGAGGCGGTGGAATACTACTTCAAGGCGCCGTCCGATCTGGCCGACCGCACGGTCCTCGTCCTCGATCCCATGCTCGCCACGGGCAACTCGGCGGTGGCGGCCATCACCCTCCTGAAGGCCCGCGGCGCCCAGGACCTCCGCTTCGTCTGCCTGCTCGCCGCCCCCGAGGGGATCAGGCACCTCCGGGCGAGCCACCCCGACGTGCCGATCTGGACGGCGTCCATCGACAGCCACCTCAACGACCACGGCTACATCGTCCCCGGCCTGGGGGATGCGGGGGATCGGATGTACGGCACGCGGTAGGGGTTGGGGTTTGAGGCTTCGACCTGCCTCTAACATCGGTGATGAGGGATTTCCCGCTCGTCTGCTTCAGCAGCAGGTATTCAAGAAAACGAATGCAGTTGCTGGTGTGAAAGCCCTTGACCCTCGATGCGTCCGCCGAAGCGATTGACGGTTGGGGGCCGTCGATTGAGGCAACGATCCTGAGGCGCGTGCAGGTGCCAGGATGTGTTCCTAGGAACTTGCCTTGTGACGTAGCGCGATCCGATACCCTTGCGGTTCGGACAAGAAGAAGATCCGCCATGCCAGACGGCGGTCTCGCGAGGGCCGGCGCATTGACCCCGGCTTCTGCCGCCGAGGGACCTATGTCGCATGGGAACGCGTGGCGACAAACTCGTTCATAACTAAATTTCGGCCATCGAACTCGCCGCTGTCATCGCCTTTTCTGCTGATGGAATTCAGACTAAATTTTTTTGGCACAACCGATAGATCTCCGATCTTAAACACACTTGCTCGACATTTCTTGAACTAATCTTTAAGGTGTTATATTTATATCCAGCCAATAATCAGCCTTAATCAGAGAAGGTTTTGCCTCCGATACTCTCCGGGTGGCAAGCCGTAGCTTTTCTTGAAGCGTCGAGTGAAATGGGACTGACTAACGAACCCACAATGGTTGGCCAAACTTCCGACCGGCATATAAACGTAGATAGGATCGGCTAAGCGTTCTGCTGCGGCCTTGAGCCGACGATCCCAAATCCAGTCGGAAACGTGCTGACCGCGCTCTTGGAAGAGATCCTGTAACCGGCGGAGTGAAACGCCGACCGCTGCTGCAAGCAGGGGCGGAGCAAGTGTAGGATCTCCTAGATTGTCTTCAACGAAAGCCTTGGCTCGCTGAACAACAAGGGTGCCATGCAGTCGCCGCGGCACCTCCTTTGCCAGCCTCTCAGCGAGGCTAGCGATGATGAGATCAACTCCAATTGAAGACATTCGCGCAGAGGCATCCGGGCTAAGCATACTATTTACGCGGACCAATTCCTTAAAAAAATTTGCAGCAAGCTGAGTAGACATCACTGTGGAATCCGCAGTTAACGACGAGTATATCCGCGACGGCCCTAAAATATCTTCAATTCGCGCCCGAGGTATTTCAATGAGGAGCGCACAAGTTATCGCCTCCGAAACAACGATCTTCGGTTGGCGATCATATATCACCAGACCACCCGCCCTCTGCAAGCAATCACGATCGTATTGCCGGTTCTTGAGTATGCCTTTTTCAAGAATGCACGCCGTGAAAGTATCATCCTTGTCGGGTCGCCGGATCGTACTCAGGGTTGCTTCAACGCGAACGTCGCTTTGCGTGAGGCGGGTTATCAAAACTGACCCGACCCGAGCTCCCTCGATGGAACCATGGAATGGATTGTTCTTGACGCGGGACAATTCTAGGGGAGCGATCCTATCGGTAAAGCATTCGCGCCAACGAAAGAAATTGTTGCGCGAACCTGTAATTTTGGTGGCAAATAAAGTTTCCATGCCGGCCCAAGTCTATATTCTATTCAACACAGGTTATTACTAGAAACATACTCTGCTAAATTTGAGCAAACTGATGCATAAGCGCTCAAGCTGCAGACGGTTTCAAGCCTTTTGAAAGCGAGCCGAACGAAAGAAGCCTGCGCTTCGCGTCCATGGTTCGCGAATGCGACGGATCATCCGTTCGCATTTCGCAGAAAATAGACATGTCGGGCACACCTTGGCAAGTAGGCTTAAGTCATTCGCAGCGAGTGGCATTCATAAGGCATGCAACCGATCCGATCTACACGCGATGCTGCGCAAAACCCTTCTTTGGGACAACCCTTACCAGCAAATACCTCCCTAGGTTTTCACAATTCCCCTGGATAAAAATTTACTCGTACGAAAAATGTGCCTTGTGAGATCAAGCGGATGTCCTTTTTTGAGGGATAAACGTCCTTTTAAAAAAAATGAAATTTGGTAGATTACCCTGATTAATACCATAGATATCTTGTATTATTGTTTTGAATATTGGGAACATCAATTTGCATTGGCAGTGTCCTGTCCGATATGACCGATGGCGAACGGTGGCGCACGCTGCGCCGACGGGGACAGCGTCCTTTCTCGAGGAATTTACGTCCTTCAAGCTGTTGGGCAACGGCGGCAGATATGGCCGGCCGATGCCACCGGACGTGATCGACTTCATACGCAGCTTAGCAAACCAATCGCGAGACCTCGTTGGCATCTGCAACGGCGTCGCCCTTCTCGTTCCCGCCGGATTGATTAGCGACAAGACTGTCCGAACAACTTCACCGCAGAAGCGCTTCTCGCGATCTCGTTGCAAGCAAAGCGCTGCCGTCAGGGGGTGGCGTTGCAGAGGACGGCAACCTATTCACTGATGGTCCCGGCATTGGAAACTTCGAAGTTCCGCTCTTGATGATGGAGGCTGCATTCGGGCAGAAAATGTCCGAGTTCATCGAGTTCGTGATCGCGTACGATCCCCAGCCCCCATATGGTAAAGCGGCAGTCGATAAGGCCGACCAAGCCGACGTAGAACGGTGCCGTGCTCTGCTGTCGTGCGTCATCGAGCTGTACCGAAGGCCTCCGCCGAGAACCTGTTTCGTCGCATTGGGGGCAAACACGTGCAACCCGGAGCCCACCTTGGCCCAGATCGTTGGTTTCTATGTCTGCTCAGGCCATCAGATCCTCGATCTGGCGGGCCCGATTGGTGCTTTCGACTTGGCTGGGCACTCGGCCGGTCAGACCCTCTACCAGATGCAGGTCCTATCCCGCGGCGGTGGATTGGTGAGCGGAAGTGCAGGCGTTTCCATTGAGACCTTGGCGATCGATGCTGTCGCCCCCGACACGCTGATTGTCGTAGGGGGCGATATCCTCCCGATGAGTGCCCCAGCGGAGGTCGATGCTGTCCGACGAGCCGCTACTCGAACATCTCGCTTGGCAAGTGTCTGCACGGGAACGTTCCTGCTAGCGGAGACAGGACTCCTCGACTCGAAACGTGTCACGACCCACTGGGAATTTGCCGGTGAGTTTCAACGCCGCTATCCCCGCGTAACAGTGGATGCCGACTGCATCTTCGTAGCCGACGGTCATCTTTGGACATCCGCGGGCATCACGGCAGGGATCGATCTCGCGCTTGCGCTCATCGAAGCGGACCACGGTGTGGAACTGGCACGCGCGGTGGCAAGACAGCTGGTCGTTTATCACAGACGATCGGGAGGTCAGTCGCAATTCGCCGCCGTTTCGAACATGGAGCCGGAGTCCGACCGCATCCGGATTGCGCTCACCTACGCTCGCGACCACCTCACCGAGGATTTGACGATCGCATCCCTTGCGGATGTCGCGAAGTTGAGCGGACGGCAATTCACGAGGGCCTTCAAGAGGGAAACAGGTGCAACGCCCGCAAAGGCGGTGGAACGGTTGCGCGTGGAGGCGGCCCATGTCCGTTTACGGGAGGGATCGGAACCCATCGAGTTGATCGCCCGGATGGTTGGGTTCGTCGATGCCGAGCGGATGAGGCGGGCCTTCATCAACGTCCATGGGCAACCGCCGCAAGCCATCCGACGACTTCACCGGTCGAACGCGAGGTCCCCTGGGTCACCAACCCGTGTCATTCCTTAAGTCCTGCGGTCGCCCGGATTGATTGTCCGATCGTGCTCAATCTCGGTCCTAAGGCTTGTATCGGGCGGAATGTCTGTCTGTCAGTAATTGGCACCATTTTGCCAAGGGAGGGCGGTCCACGTGGATAAGCCCTAAATTTTAGATTTGCGCTCCCCCAAAAGCTATCGATACTTCAAGTGAGGGCGATGCGCGAAGGCTGTGCGAACCGATCCCTGAAAACCCCCATCCCTTGCCAAAACCCCACCCCACCGCACATGACGGGTCTCGCCAAAGGGAACCCCGCCATGACCGCCAGCCTCCCCGAAAACCTGCCCAAAACCATGCGCCAGATCCGGTTCACCGCCGCCGGCGGGCCGGAGGTGTTGGCCGTCGAGACGGTGGCGTTGCCGGAGGCCGGGCGGGGTCAGGTGCTCATCGAAGTCGTGGCGGCGGGGGTGAACCGGCCGGACATCCAGCAGCGCGAGGGCAAGTATCCGCCGCCGAAGGGCGCCACCGAGATCCCCGGCCTCGAAGTCGCCGGGCGGATCGTGGCCTTGGGCGAGGGCGCCGAGGGGTTTTCCCTGGGCGACGAGGTCTGCGCGCTGACCATCAGCGGCGGCTATGCCGAGTTCGCCGTGTCCGAGGCCGGCCAATGCCTGCCGCGCCCGGCGCCCCTGTCCCTGGTGGAGGCGGCCGGCATCCCGGAGAACTACTTCACCGTCTATTCCACGGTGATCGAGCGCGGCCGGCTCCAGGCCGGCGAGGCGTTTCTCGTCCATGGCGGGTCGAGCGGCATCGGCTCGACGGCGATCCAGATCGCCAAGCATCACGGCGCCCGCGTCTTCGCCACGGCGGGCTCGGCGGAAAAATGCGCGTTCTGCGTCGACCTCGGCGCCGAAGCGGCCATCAACTACCGCGAAGAAGATTTCGTCGAGCGGGTGAAGGCGTTGACCGACGGCAACGGCGTCGACGTGATCCTCGACATGGTGGGCGCGCCGTATCTGGCGAAGAACCTGTCGGCCCTGGCCATCGAGGGGCGCCTCGTCCAGATCGCCTTCATGCAGGGCTACAAGGTCGACGCCTTCAGCATGACGCCGATCATGATGAAGCGCCTCACCTTCACGGGCGCCACCCTGCGGGCCCGGCCGAAACCCGAAAAGGCCGGCATCGCGCGGGGGCTCGCCCGGGACGTGTGGCCGCTGCTCGAGGCCGGGACGATCCGGCCGGTCATCCACGCGACGTTCCCCCTGGAGGAGGCGGCGAAAGCCCACGAACTCATGGAATCGAGCGCGCACCTCGGCAAGATCATGCTGGTGACCGGGCGCTGAGCTCAGGAACTCCCGATCCGACCCGGCGTTTGACCTTCATCACGGATTCGCGCGTCCGGCCCCGCGGGGTCGGCGCCATCAACGAGGGTTTCATGGCAGAGCAGCTTCACGGACAGGAATCCCGTCAGGGCAAGAAGGGCAAGCCGGTCCTCGCGGTCCTGCTCGGCAGCCTCGCCCTCCTGGCGGTGGCCATCGTCGGCCTGATGTCGTGGCAGGGCTCGCAGTCCCCGCCGGACTACGCGGCACAGACCAAGGCCGGCGCCCAGAACCCAGCCGCCGCCGCCCAGCCGAACAACGGCCTGAAGTCGGACATGCCCGCCAGCACCGGCAGCACCGTCCCGGCCAACACCCAGCCGTCGACCAACTCCGCCCGCTGAGCGTCCGGACGGTGGAACATGAGGCCGGTCCCCCTGGGGCCGGCCTTTTTCGTGGGAGCGGACTTTCAAAAATCCCGCTGCACCCGGGCCCGGATCTGGACCGCGTCGACGCCGGTCACGGTGGCGACGGCGTTGGCGGGGTCGTTGACGAAGCCCGCATTCGGGGTCGGGACCCGGCTGAGGTCGAGGACGCGGCCGCTCTGCACGCCGTAGCGGGTGTAGATCGCCTCGACGCCGATATCGAACTCCTTCACGGGCGACCAGATCAGGTTGGCGCCGACGACGAACCGGTCCGAATCCCGCAGGACTTGGCTCAGGTCGAAGAACCGCGTGCCGGGCACGCCCGGTCCGGTGCCGGTCACGGCCGAGGCGAGGCCCTGGGCCCGGCGCGCGCCCGGAGCGAAGGTCATGCGGCCGTAGGAGCCGAACGCGGCCGAGCGCACGGACGGCGTCCAGTAATGCAGCACGGCTGCCGTCGCCGAGACGCTCGTCGACAGTTCGAGGCGGTTGGTGAGGGGGTTCAGCACGGCGTCGTTGAGGAACTGCGAGAACGGCGCCCCCTGGATCGCCGTGGCGGCCTGGGCGTAGGGGCCGACATAGGCCGGCAGGCCGGTGTAGAGGGCGGTGCCCTCGCCGTAGGCGGCCTGGAGGTAGAGGGTGTCGCCGGGGGCCAGGGCCGACAGGTTGACCTTCACGCCGCCCTGGACGGCGAAGCCGTAGGCCGCGGGCGCGCGGCCGGCGTCGCGGCTGTTGCCGGGGGAGGCGGGCGCGCCGAGGTGGGTGCCGAGATAGGCGTCGCGGTCGAGGGCGCCCGGGCCGACCTCGTGCAGGGCGGCGGAGGCCTGGGCCGCGCCCCAGGTGTCGTCGTAGCGCAGCACGCCGACGAGGTCGGGCACGCGGCTGCGCTGGGCCGCGTCGACGAAGCCGATGCCCGTCGGCGCCCCGTCGGCGCCGGACCCGACGAAGACCGGCGCCACGGCGCGGGCCGCGAACCCGCCGTCGAGGCCCGGCGTCAGGGGCCGGGCGTTCTGGCTCGAATAGACCGCCGTCTGGCGGAAATGCGGGTCCTCGATGGAGAGCGTGGTCGAGAAGCCCCGGCCGAGCTTCGCCGTGTAGGCGGCGAGGTTGGTGGAGGGGATGTTCGAGCCCATGGACGCGACGATGAACTCGAAGTCGTGGGCGTAGAAATCGAAGAACGACGAGGCCCGCCCGGCGGTGAGGCCGGCGAACTGCACGAAGGCCTTGTCGAGGGTCACCTGCTGCTGGACCCGGCCGGCGGTGTCGACGCCGGTGGCCGGAAACGCGTTGCCGATCCGGTTGAACGCGCCCGCATGCATGGTGGCGAACCCGGTCCGACTGCCCACGTCGATGCGGGTGAAGCCCCGCAGGGCGCCGTAATCCGTCTGGGTCCGGGCGTCGAAGTTGATGCGGGCGCGGGACTGGTAGCCGCTGATGTCGCCGGCGGAGTTGCGGCTGTAGGCGTTCTGGAACGCGTACTCGAAGCGCGCCCGGCCAGAGACGCGCAGGCAGGTGTCCGTCCCCGGAAGGGTGAAGAACCCCGTGCCGGAGGCCGGGCAGATCCGGACCGCCTCGGCCGGCCCATTCCGGCGCTCCCCCGGCAGCTCCGCCGCCTCCACCGGGACCCCGATCAACCCGACTACGCCCGCCAGCAGGCTCGTGCGTCCGCGCGTCATGCCATCCCCGGTGCCGTCCAACCCAAGACGGGTCCAGATCGGTCGCATGCCCGCCGGCGTCATCGAGGCCGGTTCGCGGTCGGGGCGTGCGCCTGGGGAAGGTGTTAGATTCGTTCCGAGGCCAACGCAATCGGACGGGACCCGGATCGACTTGCAAAGATTTGGGGATTTGGAGAAGAATCGTTTTCGTGTGCTGGAGTTGCGGGACTGGGATTAAACTTATCCCTGGGACGTGGATGGGTGTAGCCTCCTACCGAACGATCTGTGCTTGCGTGCGGCCGCGGCGTCCCGTCCGGCGGCTTCGCGGGGCGGGGGAGGGCCGATGAACCGCGACGGGCTCCCGCTTCAGCCTGCGGCAGCCCCTGGCTCGTTGCGCAGAGCGCCCGCGCGCATCCCCTCTCCCCGCCTGCGGGGAGAGGGCCGCAGGCACCCCGTCGTGCCTGCGGCGAGCGAAGGCGAAGCCGCAGCGACGGTGAGGGGGCGATTCCGGACGAGTCTCACGCGGATTCGCCCCCTCACCTCCGGCTGCCGCCTCGCTCTGCCGACGACAAGGTCGGCAGAGCCCTCTCCCCGCAGGCGGGGCGAGGGGATGCGCGCGGGGGCCGTGCTTGTTCGACAACCCTCTTCTGCGGCGGCTTCAGGTCGCGACCATCATTTGCGGCGCCCTGACAGGACGGCGAGGGAGCCCGCCGCGATCCGTCGAAGCGGTCCGACACGCGTCCGAGCGCTTGAGGAAAACCCATCCGCGCTTCACCCGCCCAAGCCGGGCGGCCATCCGCCGCCCCGCGACGGTCAGCGGGTCGGGATCGGGGTCTCACCGCGGTAATCGTAGAAGCCGCGCTTGACCTTGCGGCCGAGCCAGCCGGCCTCGACGTACTTCACCAGGAGCGGGCAGGGGCGGTACTTCGAATCCGCCAGGCCCTCGTACAGCACCTGCATCACCGACAGGCAGGTGTCGAGGCCGATGAAGTCGGCGAGCTGGAGCGGGCCCATGGGGTGGTTGGCGCCGAGCTTCATCGCCGTGTCGATGGATTCCACCGAGCCGACGCCCTCGTAGAGGGTGTAGATCGCCTCGTTGATCATCGGCAGCAGGATGCGGTTGACGATGAAGGCCGGGAAGTCCTCCGACATGGTCGAGGTCTTGCCGAGCTTGGCGATGAACGCCTTCGCCGACTCGTAGGTCGGGTCCTCCGTGGCGATGCCGCGGATGAGCTCGACGAGCTGCATCACCGGCACCGGGTTCATGAAGTGGATGCCGATGAAGCGCTCGGGCCGGTCCGTGGAGGCAGCGAGCCGCGTGATCGAGATGGACGAGGTGTTGGTGGCGACGAGGGCGTCGGGGCGTAGGGACGCGCACAGGGTGCTGAAGATCAGGCGCTTGGTCGATTCGTCCTCCGTCGCCGCCTCGATGACGAGGTCGCACGGGGCGAGGTCGTCGAAGGTCTCGGCCCCGACGATGCGCGCCATGGCGCTGCGGCGCTGCTCCTCGGGAATCGTGCCCTTGGCGACCTGACGGGCGAGGTTGCCGTCGATGGTGGCGAGGCCGCTGCGGATGCGGGCGGGGTCGCGGTCGTTCAGCCGGACGTCGAGGCCCGCCATGGCGCAGACATGGGCGATGCCGCTGCCCATCTGCCCGGCGCCGACGATGCCGACGGTCCTGATATCGATGCCCATTGCGGTGAATCCAAACCCCCGAAGCGCTGCCCGCCCGTCGCCGGAGCCATCCGGGGGCAGGGCGGGTCTGCGGCTATGAAAACGCGCGTCGCACCAGAATCTTAGACCATTTCCGGGTCCAGGGCAGCCCGGCACGGGAGCTTATTCTCCGCGCCGGGCCGGCCGGGGCCGGACGAGTGTCCCCTGATCTGACTGGCCCTTGGTCTTACTGTCCCTTGGCCTTGACGAGTTCGGCCTGGAACTCGGGCACCACCTGGAACAGGTCGCCGACGAGGCCGTAATCCGCCACCTGGAAGATCGGCGCGTCCTCGTCCTTGTTGATGGCGACGATGACCTTGGAGTCCTTCATGCCGGCCAGATGCTGGATCGCGCCGGAGATGCCCACCGCCACGTAGAGGTCGGGCGCCACCACCTTGCCGGTCTGGCCGACCTGCCAGTCGTTGGGGGCGTAGCCCGCATCCACCGCCGCGCGCGAGGCGCCGACGGCGGCCCCGAGGGCGTCGGCCAGGGGCTCGATGAGCTCCTTGAACTTGTCTGCCGAGCCGAGGGAGCGGCCGCCCGAGACGATGATCCGCGCGGCGGCGAGTTCGGGACGGTCGGATTTGGCGATCTCCTCGCCCTTGAAGGTCGAGCCGCCGGGGGCCGGGGCCGCGGCCGACACGGCCTCGACGGCGGCGGCGGCGCCGCCCTCGACGGCCGCCTTGAACGCGGCGGTGCGCACGGTGATGACCTTCTTAGGTTCCGTCGCCTGCACGGTCTGGATGGCGTTGCCGGCGTAGATCGGCCGCTCGAACGTGTCGGGCGAGACCACCGTGATGATGTCGGAGATCTGGGCGACGTCGAGCAGGGCGGCGACGCGGGGCAGGACGTTCTTGCCCGTGGTCGAGGCGGCGGCGATGACCACGTCGTAGGCGCTCGCGATGGCGGCGATGCCGGCGGCGGTGGGCTCGGCCAGGGCGTGGTCGTAGGCGGCGTCCTCGGAGACCAGCACCTTCTCGACGCCCTCCAGCCTGGCGGCGGCCTCCGCCGCCGGGTGGCTGCCCGAGCCGAGCACCAAGACGTGGACGGGGGCGCCGAGCTGGGTGGCGGCGGTGAGCGCCTTCAGGCTCGCGTCGCGAACCGCACCGTTGTCGTGCTCGATGTACAGGAGGGTGGCCATTCGGGGGACCTCGGAGCGTATCCGGGGGCCCGTCGCCGGGGCGGCGCCGGGCCTCGCACGGGGGTAAGGCTGTGTGTTTTACACAACAGGCGCGGGCGGCGATAAACCGTGTGTTGATGTAGGGGGGGGGCGGATGATTAAAAAAAAAAAGGGGGGGG
>NZ_VRUZ01000004.1:0-116046 GCF_008039485.1 Methylobacterium sp. WL69
CCCTTGGGCCCCTTCCGCCCGTCAGGCCGGCTCGGCCCCGACCTCGTCGCGGTGATTGTGCGGCAGGTAGGCGATGAGCATCTCGCGCACGAGGGACGAGCTCTTCGAGTCGCGGATGAGCAGGATGCCGTCGATGATGAGCGAGCGCGACACGTCCTCCTCCTCCAGCTTGACGTGGAGTTTGTCGGCGAGCGGCAGGGCGACCATGTTGGCGATGAGCGCGCCGTAGAGGGTGGCGAGCAGCGCGGTTGCCATGGCGGGCCCGAGCTTCGACGGGTCGGACATGTTGGCGAACATGGTTACCATGCCGAGAATCGTGCCGATCATGCCCCAGGCCGGCGCGCAATCCCCGAAGGCGCGGTAGATCTTCGAGCCCTCGTCGAGGTGCATGAGGAAATTGTCGCGGTCGCGTTCCATGGTGTCGCGGATGAAGTCACGGTCGTAGCCGTCGGCGATGTAGCGTGCGCCCTGCGCCAGGAACGGATCGGAGATCTCCATGCTCTCGAGGGCCATCGGGCCGGATTTCCGCACCACGTCGGCGATCCGGGTGATCTCCTCGATGAGTTCGCGCGGCTTGATCGCCCGCATGGAGAACGCGTAGCGCAGACCCATGGGCAGGCCGTGCAGCATGGTCGAGAATGGGAAGCGCATCGTCGTCGCCGCGGTGGCGCCGCCGAAGATCACGATGACCGCATGCTTGTCGAAATAGGCGGCGAAGTTGCCACCGTCGATCATGATCAGGGTGAAGACGACACCCATGCCGCCGACGAGCCCGATACCGGTTGCGAGGTCCATGATCACCGAGCCTGGGTGGCCGCCGGAGGCCGCGAAAGCGCCACAGGACGAGGCGCCGTCCCCATGTTGGCGGATTCAGCGTGAACGAACCGTAAAAGCCCTCGCACAGCGTGGCCGATCGTGTCATTCGCCGTTCAGGGAGCGAACGCCATAAGCGCGTCACGTCAAGGATTTGGCCGACCCCGCACGATGCGGGAAGGAGGCCGAACCGGCGACGCGTCACGGCGCATCCGCCCCATGCGGGGCCGCGCCAGGATCGGCACTCGGAGCGAACGGTATCATGTCGTTGATTCGTCTCTATGCCCGGGTCATGGGTCTGCTCGGGGCGGACAAGCGCCTCGCGATGGTCCTGGCCACGGCGAATGTCGCGCTCGCCGTCGCGGCCTTCGCCGAGCCCCTGTTGATGGGCCGGATCATCGACCAGCTCACGCACCTGAACGCGAAATCCAACGCCTTCACGACTCTGGCGCCCCTCATCGGCGCATGGGTGGCCTTCGGTCTGTTCACCATTGCGGCGGGCGTCACCATCGCGCTTCACGCCGAGCGCCTGTCCCATCGCAGCCGCCTCTCCTCCATGGCGAAGTACTTCGAGCACGTCCTCGAACTGCCGCTCGCCTTCCATTCCACGAACCATTCCGGCCGCGTCCTCAAGGCGATGCTGGAGGGTTCGAACGGCATGTTCTGGCTGTGGCTCGGCTTCTTCCGCGACCATTTCGTCGCCTTCGTTTCGCTTGCCGTCCTCCTGCCCATGACCCTGTTCGTGAATTGGCAGCTCGGCTCGATCCTGGTCGTCCTGGTGCTCGCCTTCACGGTGCTCACCACCCTGGTCATGCGCCGCACGGAGACTCTGCAGGGTCGGGTCGAGGAATATCAGTCGGGCTTGGCCGAGCACGCCTCGGACGCGCTGGGCAACGTCGCCGTCATCCAGTCCTTCACCCGCGCCAAGGCGGAGAAGGACGCCATGCACGGCATCATCCGCAACCTGCTCGCCGCGCAGATCCCGGTCCTGTCGTGGTGGGCGCTCGCCAACGTCGCCACCCGCGCCTCGGCGACGCTCACCATGACCGCCATCTTCATCACCGGCATCTTCCTGCACCAGCACGGCCAGGCCACCGTCGGCGAGGTTGTGGCGTTCATGAGTCTCGCCACCATGCTGGTCTCGCGCCTCGAGCAGGTGTCGAGCTGCATCAACGGCCTGTTTCAGCAGATGCCCAAGATCGCCGAGTATTTCGAGATTCTCGACACCACGCCGGCGGTGCACGACCGTCCCGGCGCGGCGCAGGTCGCCCGCTTCGACGGCGCGGTCTCGTTCGATGGCGTCGGCTTCTCATACAATTCCCGCCGCAAGGCCCTGGAGGACGTGTCCTTCACGGCCGAGGCCGGCGAGACCATCGCGCTGGTCGGTACCACCGGTTCCGGCAAGTCGACGACGCTGGGCCTGCTGCACCGCGCCTTCGATCCCGACCACGGCGCCATCCGCATCGACGGCACCGACATCCGCGACATCGGCCTGTCCAGCCTCCGCCACAACATCGGCGTGGTGTTCCAGGAGCCGATGCTGTTCGCCCGTTCCATCCGCGAGAACCTCCTCGTCGGCCGTCCGGACGCGACGGATGCCGAGATGATCGACGCCCTGGATCGGGCCCAGGCCACGGAGTTCATGGCACGCCAGGCCGACGGCCTCGATACGGTCATCGGCGAGCGTGGACGCTCCCTGTCGGGTGGTGAGCGCCAGCGCCTGTCCATCGCCCGGGCGCTCCTCAAGAATCCGCCCGTTCTCATCCTCGACGAGGCGACCTCGGCCCTCGATGCCACCACCGAGCGCAAGCTCCAGGGTGCCCTGGAAGCCGTGATGGAAGGCCGCACCACCTTCGTCATCGCCCATCGTCTCGCGACGATCCGCAACGCCGACCGCATCCTCGTCTTCCACGAGGGCCGGATCGTCGAATCGGGCAGCTTCGACAGCCTCGTGGCCCAGAACGGCCGCTTCGCGGATCTGGCCCGGGCTCAGTTCATGGCGGCGGAAGAGCCGGTGGAAATGCAGCTCGCGGCGTGAGGTTTCGTATCCTCCCCCCTCTGCGGGGAAGGGCGATCGCGAATGGCGTTCGGGGACCGTTGGACGTCCCACAACCCCGTGTCATCCCGGGGCCGCGCAGCGGAACCCGGGCCCCAGAAACACCGGTTTCGCAGAGTTTTGCACTGTCAGCGGCTCCGGATTGCACGCCTCCGGCGCGGCCCTCCGGGTCCGGGTTCGCCTGCGGCGCCCCGGAATGACATCGGTGGTCTTATGCGATCGCCCTGCCTAAAAGGAGAGGGGCCCCAGCAGCGCGCACGATGTGCGAATATGGCAGCCAGAACGGGCGGGAAGGGATCGTAAAATCGATCCGATCAATCCCGATGCGGCAGCGCCGCGTCCTCCGCCCAGACCCGGAACTTCGTCAGCCGGTTTCCCCCGAACGTATGTGTCAGCGGCACGTCCGCCGCGTCCCGCCCCCGGGCGACGAGAATGCGGCCCCGGCGCGGGGCGTTGTTGCGCGGATCGAAGACGTGCCAGCTGCCGCCGAGGTAGCATTCCGTCCAGGCGGCGAAGTCCCCCGGTCCGTGCGGTTCGGGTTCGCCGATGAAGCTGAGATAGCCGGTGCAGTAGCGCGTCGGGATATTGAGGGCCCGGCACAACGCCACGAACAGGTGGGCGTAGTCCCGACACACGCCGCGCCCACCCGCCAGGGCATCGGTTGCCGTGCGGTCGACATGGGAGTAGGCGTAGCCGAAGGTGATGTGGTGGTGGACGAAGTCGCACACAGCCTGCGCCCGCGACCAACCCGATCCCAGATGCCCGAACCGGTCCCAGGCTTCGTCCGAAAGGAGGTCGGATTCGCAGTAGCGGCTCGCCACGAGGAAGGGCAGGGCCTCTTCCGGAAGATCCTCGACGGGGTGTTCGATGGCGTCCGCCGCGATCGGATCGAGGCCCCCGTCATCGGGTATTTCGGCATGAACGCTCAAGGTCACGGCACCGGCGGGCGCGAGGAAGCGCACGGTCCGGTTGCCGAAGACATCGCGAAAGGTCTTGACCGGCACCGGCGGGTCGACCTGCAGCACATCGGGCGGAACGGCGGCGAGGCCCTTGACCGGGTAGCTGTTGAGGCGGGCGATCAGCGGGGTCGGATGGGGAAAGTCGTAGCCCATCTCGCAACCGAACCTGATCCGCATCGAAGTCCCCCCGGGCCGGCCGGCGCGCCGACCCTGGCCCTATGCCCGGCCCCGGTTGGGACGAATAGGCCGCCGAGGTCACACGCCCACGTCAATGCACACCCTGTGCGCAGATGAATCGGCCGGGTCAGGCACCAGGGTCCTACACACCATGGGCCCTGGCCTGTTTCTCCCGCATCCGCGCCTGGAGGCGCACCCGTCGCGCTGCAATGACGGTGCCATTGATCTCGCCGCCGAACAGGAACATCGCCGCGAGCCAGTACAGGAACACCAGGGCCACCATGGCGGTGGCGAGACTGCCGTAGGTCGAGACGTAGGCGTTGGAGAACCGGTCGAGATAGTAGCCGAAGCCGAGGCCGGCGAGGAACCACAGCAGCAGGGTCACCGCGACGCCCGGGATCACCGCGAGGAACGAGCGCCGCCCGGTGGCGACGAATTTGTGGGCGATGACGAGGACGCCCACCAGTAGGAAGGCCGTGATGCCGATGCGCCCGATGGCCACCGTCAGGCTCAAGGGCTCCAGACCGGGGGCGACGTTGAGGACGTTGCGCCAGATCAGCGGCCCGAGCACCACCAGGAGGGCGAAGGCCAGCATCGCGAGGGCGCCGCAGATCACGTAGGCGATGGATTCCAGCCGCGTGAGCCACCACGGCCGCTGCTCGCGCAGGCCATAGGCGCGGTTGAGCCCGACCCGCAGGCTCTCGACGCCGGCCGAGGAGAAGTACAGGGCCAGCACAGCGCCGACGGTGAGCACCCCACCGCGCTGCTCGGTCAGCACCCTGTGCATCTCGTTGACCACGGGCTTCGCGATCTCGCGCGGCCACGCATCGAAAATCAGCACGCCGGCCTCATCGGCGAGCGACTTGGTACCGAAAAGGCCGGCGAGCGCGGCCAGGAGGATGAGAAACGGGAACAGCGCGATGAGGATCGAGAGCGCGATGTGGCTGGCGATGGCCCAGCCGTCATGGGCGATGAAGCGCCGGGCTGCGACGTTCGCAATCTCGATGGGCTTGCTGAGGCGGCTCACGGGGGCAGGCTTTTCCTCGCGCGATGGATCGGCTGCCTTCTAAACGCGAGGGCGGGTTCCGGCGCAACGCGGAAGGGTGCCCGCGCGGAGGCCTCCCCCGATGTGGGTTGTGTTCCGTGCCGCACTGTGGTGCCTGCGCCACCAGCATGACCACCCCATCCCCCACCGCGCCGACCGCCGCCGTGCCGGCCATCTTCGTGCTCATCTGGGCGACGGGCTTCGTCGCGGCGCGCTTCGTGGCGCCGCACGCCGACGCGGTGACCTTCGTGGCCCTGCGCGTCGTCTGCGTCGCCGGAGTGCTGGCGGCGCTGGCCTGGGCGCTCGGTGCGCGCTGGCCGCGCGGCGGCCGGGAATGGACCGATGCCCTCGTCGCCGGCATCCTGATGCAGGGCATCTACGTCATCGGCGTGTTCTGGTCGGTCCAGCACGGCTTACCCGCCGGCATCGCCGCCCTCGTCGGCAGCTTGCAGCCCCTGCTCACGGCTCTGCTTGCCGGCCCGGTGCTGGGCGAGCGGGTCAGCCCACGCCGCTGGGCCGGGATCGGCCTCGGATTCGCCGGAGCCGGCCTCGTGCTCGCCCCCAAGGTCGGGGCGAGCGACGCCTCGGGCATCCCTCTGGCGGCGCTGGCCGCGTGCCTCGCCGCCATGGTCGCCATGACCACCGGGACCCTGTGGCAGAAAAGCCGGGGCGGTGCGGCCGACCTCCTGTCCAACGCCACGATCCAGTTCGTCGGGGCCGCCGCCCTGGCGATCCCGGTGGCCCTGCTCATCGGCACCGGCCGGTTCGACGCCAGCCTCCCGGCCTGGTTCGGCCTCGCCTGGTCGGTCCTCGTCAATTCCGTGGCGGGAATCCTGCTGCTCTTGGTCCTCATCAGGCGCGGAGCGGTGGCAGGGGTCGCGTCACTGCTGTTCCTCGTACCGCCGGTTTCGGCCCTGATGGCCTACGGCCTGTTCGGCGAGGCCCTGGCGCCGGTACAGCTCGCCGGCATGGCGCTCGCGGCCGCCGGGGTCGCGTTGGCGAGCCGGGGCTGATGTTTTTCTTTTCAGGGGTCTGCAATTAAATTAGTGACCGCGTCCTTCATCAGGGACAACGGGGGATTTTCTCTCGAAGAATAATGAATTCAGGCGGGAAAGTGCCACTCTGCGGCGAGACGCCTCTACAGGCCAGACGAACCTGTCTATAATGAGCGGCAACCCATTCTCTTTTTTGGAAAGAGTTGCCGCATGTCCGCTTCTCCCGTCGCGACCATCGAACCGCAGGATCTCCTGACCCTCGCCCGTGACGCCGGCGAAGCCGCCAAGAGCCTGGTTGCCGAAGCCACACGCCGGGTCCGCACCCGCGTGCTCTCGCCCGAGGGCAAGATTTCGGCGGAGAAGATGGAGCTCGAGCAGCACGCCACCCACGGGCTCGCCTGGATCGCCACCTACGCGGAGGGCGTGCGCGAGCTCGGCGCTTACGCCGCCCGGCTCACGGAAACGGGTGAGTTCGGCGAGACCGAAGCGCTCCTGGTGAAGATCGGTCTCGGCGAATACCTCGACCAGATGTTCTCGGGAATCCCCATGAGCCAGGGCGAGATGGTCCGCCCGACGGGCTCGCTCGGCCTCGGCGCCCGCGAGGTCGCGCAGTTCCGCAACGATGCCGTCGAGACGCTGATCGCCGAGGGCAACACGGCGGAGAACCGCGCGGCTTTGGTCGCCCGCATCCGCGACAACGGCGGCTCGGCCACCATCGGCAAGTCCGGCCTCGACGAGGACATGGAGGCGATCCGCTCCGAGATGCGCCGCTTCGGCCTCGCCGAGGTGGTTCCGCACGCCCACGAGTGGCACAGCCAGAACGCCTACATCCCCATGGAGATCGTGACGAAGATGGCCGAGCTCGGCGTCTTCGGCCTGACCATCCCGGAGGAGTACGGCGGCATGGGCCTGCCGAAGATCTCCATGTGCGTGGTCTCCGAGGAGCTGTCGCGCGCCTATATCGGCGTCGGTTCGCTCGGCACCCGCTCGGAGATCGCCGCCGAACTCATCCTGTGCGGCGGCACCGAGGAGCAGAAGCACCGCTTCCTGCCGGGCATCGCGTCGGGCGACACGCTCCCCACCGCCGTCTTCACCGAGCCGAACACCGGCTCGGATCTGGCCTCGCTCCGCACCAAGGCGGTCAAGGACGGCGACACCTGGAAGATCTCGGGCAACAAGACCTGGATCACCCACCCCGTGCGCGCCGACATCATGACCTGCCTCGTGCGCACCAAGCCCGAGGAGAAGGGTCACAAGGGCCTGTCGCTGCTCATCGCCGAGAAGCCGCGCGGCACCGACGCCGACCCGTTCCCCGTCGCCGGCCTGTCCGGCGGCGAGATCCACGTGCTCGGCTATCGCGGAATGAAGGAATACGAGCTCGCCTTCGACGGGTTCGAGGTTCCGGCCGCGAATCTCCTCGGTGAGGTCGAGGGCAAGGGCTTCACCCAGCTCATGCAGACCTTCGAATCCGCGCGCATCCAGACCGCCGCCCGCGCCATCGGCGTGGCGCAGAACGCCCTCGACCTCGGCCTGCGCTACGCCGAGGATCGGGTGCAGTTCGGCAAGGCGCTGATCAACTTCCCCCGCGTGGCCGACAAAATCGCCATGATGGCGGTGGAGATCAACATTGCCCGCCAGCTCACCTACTTCTCGGCCCGCGAGAAGGACGAGGGCAAGCGCTGCGACCTCGAAGCCGGCATGGCCAAGCTGCTCGGCGCCCGCGTCGCCTGGGCGGCGGCCGACAACGCCCTGCAGATCCACGGCGGCAACGGCTTCGCCCTCGAATACGCCGTGAGCCGCGTCCTGTGCGACGCGCGCATCCTCTCGATCTTCGAGGGCGCGGCCGAGATCCAGGCCCAGGTCATCGCCCGCCGCCTGCTCGAAGCCGCCTGAACACCGTGCGTGTCGCTCCCCCACGGGAGCGGTATCGCCTGAAACGAACAACGCCGGGGCCATGGGCTCCGGCGTTGTTCGTTTCAGGCCGGCAAAAGCGCTACTTGGTGATCTTCACCGAGACCGGATCGCTCGACGGAAAGGTCTCTTCCAAGGCCTCGTCGAGGCGCTCGCTGAGTTCGCCTTGGCTGTTCTCGGGTCGGCTCTTGTCGGACCCCTTCGGTGCGGGTTGGCCCGTGGTGGAGATCGTGTCGGCGTCCGACGTCTTGGTATCCTCGGCCATGGCGGCGTTGCTCCGATTTCCGTCGCCCGCCGCGTCGGGCGAGCCTCGCGGGATCAACGCGGGTGACCCGCCCCCGTATCCACCGTCGCGCGGCCACGGGGCAGGGCAGCGACGGTTGGCCGTCCGGCCGCGCGGCCGGGAACCGGCACCTTGGACGCGGCCTCGCGCAGAACCGTTTCATAGACCTGCGTCACCCGGTCGAGATGCGCATCGAGAGTGAGGGGGGCGGCCCAGTAGCGTGCGTGCGCCGCCTGGCTCATCC
Source organism: Methylobacterium sp. WL69 (assembly GCF_008039485.1). Classification (NCBI taxonomy): domain Bacteria; kingdom Pseudomonadati; phylum Pseudomonadota; class Alphaproteobacteria; order Hyphomicrobiales; family Methylobacteriaceae; genus Methylobacterium; species Methylobacterium sp. WL69. The sequence goes on from NZ_VRUZ01000004.1 coordinate 8,484, forward strand.
TGGCTGCGAGACCGTCATCCTTGAGCCGGACGAGGTGCGCGGCCAGGGCCTCGGGATCGCCCGAGCGGAACCAGAACCCGGTCTCGCCGTCCTCCACCGCCTCGCGACCCGCACAGGCGTCGCTGACGATGACGGGCGCGCCGCAGGCAAGGGCCTCGTAGACCGTCAGGGGCTGACCCTCGTACCAGACGCTCGGGAACACAAGGGCGCGCGCGTCGCGCATGAGGGCGTGGACGGCGGCCTCGTCCTTCCAGCCGAGCATCAGCGCCTCGGGGTAGCGCGCGGCGAGATCCGCGGCGGCGGGACCGTCGCCGACGAAGACCGGCCGCACCCCGGCCCGGCGCGCGGCCTCGGCGAAGACCGGCGCACCCTTCTCGGTGGAGATGCGCCCAACGAACAGGAACTCCCCCGGCGGGCCGGAGCGCGGCGGCGCCTTCGTCACGGCGATGGGGTTGTCGACCCGGTGGAACACGGTCGAGGCCGGCAGGTGCGGCCTGATCACCGTCTCCTGCAGGGCGCTGATGGTGACGATGTGGGGAAACAGGCGGCGCATCCCGGCGACATGATCGAGGGCGGCATGGCGCACCACCCGCAGGAGCTTGCGGGGGTAGCTCCGCGCGTCGCAATTCGTCGTCAGGCAATCCCGCGACATCGGCGTGCGATGGCAGATGCTCTGCGCCGGGTACTCGTAGAAGCCGCCGTTGGGACAGACGAGGAAGAACTCATGCATGGTGTAGAGCAGGGGCAGACCCGAGGCCCGCAGGCTCACGCCGATGGACGGCGACAGGGCCTTGGCGAAGGCGTGGACGTGGACCACCGTGTGGTGCGGGTCGAGCCCAGACAATTCCTCGGCGAGGCGCCGGGCGGCCTTCGCGTTCCAGATCGCCTGGACCGCGAAGGCGAGCTTGTTCGTGGTCGAGGCGATGTCATCCTGACCGAGGCAGACCACGCGGATACCGGCGGCTTCCAGGCGCGGATCGGCCGGACCGACTGCGGCGAACACGGTGACGTCGTGGCCCCGCGCCCGCAGACCCAAGGCGGAATCCAGCGCCACCTTGGCCTGTCCGCCGTTGATGAAGGCGTGATCGACGACGAGAACGACGTGCATGGCGGGCGCTTTCGTCGAGGGCGATGAGCAGTCCACGTTTACCGCTCGTGCGTTGATCGCCGGTAAATTGATCCCGCTTCGGATCTCCGCTCGGGAGGTGGCGCGGGGGACCGGCATGAACATCGTCATCCTCGCCGAATTCGCCGTGGCGAGCGGAGGGGCCGAGAAGGTGGCGGTGGAATCCGCCCGTGGCCTCGCCGAGGCCGGACATGCCGTCACCTACATCCAGGCCATCGACGGGCCGGCCGACCCCCTACTCGATCATCCGAGCATCGCCCGGATCGGCCTTCACAACGCCGATATCTGGAACCGGCCGGCGCACCGTGCCGCGATCTCGGGCGTCTGGGACGGGCCGTCCGCCGCCCGCCTCGGCGCCGCCCTCGACGGCCTGCCGGCGCGGCCGGACCTCGTCCACATCCACCAATGGACGCGCAGCCTGTCGCCGAGCGTGTTCCCCGCCCTGTTTTCCCGTGACCTGCCCGTGGTCGTGACCCTGCACGACTACTTCATGGCCTGCCCGAACGGGGTCTACTACCGCTTCGACACAGAGGCGCCCTGCACCCTCACGCCCCTGTCGCCGAGTTGTCTCGCCGCGCCCTGCGATGGGAAGAGCCGCCTGCACAAGCTCGTCCGGGTCGGGCGCAACGCGGTCCTGCGCACGACCCTGCGTCGCCACCCCCTCGACGTGATCCACGTCTGCGACGCCAGCGTCGCGCGGATGGGGGACCTGCTGGGCCACCTCGACCTCACCCATCACCGGGTCGACAACCCCGTGCGTGCGGCGCGCGCCGAGCCCGGCGATCCGGCGCGCGCCGATTCCGTGGCGTTTGTCGGCCGGCTCACCCGGGAGAAGGGCGCCGACCTCGTCGCGGCCGCCGCCGCCCGCGCCGGCCTGCCGGCCCTGTTCATCGGCGCCGGTCCCTTGGAGGCGGAACTGCGCGCCTATCCCAACGTCGAGATCCTGGGCTGGCAAAGTCCCGAAATGGTCTGGGAGTCGATCCGCACCCGGGCCCGCGCCCTCATCGCCCCGTCGCGCTGGTACGAGACCGGTCCGCTCACGGTCTACGAGGCCCTGGCGCATGGCGTGCCGGTCATCACCTCGACCCGGGCGGGTGCCGGCGAAAAGGTCGTCGATGGCGTGAACGGGTTCGTCGTGGAGCCGAACGTCGAGGCTTTGGCGGGGGCCATGCGCCGTCTCTTCGACGATTCGAGCCTGTGCGCCCTCGGCCAGGCCGCGAGCGCCCGATACTGGGCGGCGCCGATGACCCTCGCCGCCCACGCCACCGCCCTCGGGGCGGTCTACGCACGCATCCTCGCGGGCCGGACCGGCCGGAACCGGGCGGCTTGAGGGCGACGGAGGATCGATGCGGAATGCCCCGCCGGACCGGAATTTTCTTTCTTCTCCAGGCTTGACGTTCATGTTGCACCGCAACATAAAGCTCTCGCGGCGCGACGATTCGTAGCGCTCCCTCAGATAGAGAGATACATCATGAGCGGCCAGACCTTCGAGATCCCGACCGAGATGCGCGCCTTCGCCGAGAAGAGCGTCGATCAGGCCCGCAGCGCCGTCGGCAACCTGATCGGGACCGCGATGAAGACCGCCGAGCAGATGCAGACCTCGTCGAAGACCGTGCAGGATTCGATGCAGACGGCCATCGCCAAGAGTTTCGACCACGCCCAGGAGAACGCCAGCGCCACGTTCGACTTCGCTCAGAAGCTCGTCCGTACCCGCGACCTGCGCGAGGCCTTCGAGCTCCAGTCCGAGTTCGTGCGCAGCCAGATCGCCAGCCTGCAGACCCAGGCCAAGGATCTCGGCGCCCTCGCCCAGAACACCCTGCGCCCGTCGGCCTGAGTCCGACCCGGCGATTCGCCCGCCAGGACGGATCGCTTCGCCCTTCGGCGCACCCCCGCGACACCGGCCGGAGGCCGGATTTCGGCAGGGGGCGCCGGTTCGGGTAGGATGCATCCGAACGGATCGAGGAGAAGATGGCCATGGTGAAACGGCGTAAGGGGCCGCCCGCGCGATCGAGCGCGGTGCGGCGCAATCCGGAGAGGGCTGAGATGGTCACCGAGTCCCGCCCTCCTGAGAACGTCTCCGAGCCGGAGAATGACGTGCCGGCCCTGGAGACGGAGGTCCACACGGCGTCGGTTCACGATGTCCTCCTGGAGACGGTGTCGACCGAAGCCCTCGAGGCTGGCACAGGGCTGCACGCCACCGAGGACTCGCCTCCGCAGGGTGCCCCCGCGCAGGACGCTGCCGTACACGAGCCGGTCGAAGCGGCCGAGACCGTGGAAGTCATCACCGATGAGGCCGAGCCGGCAGCCGTGATGCAGCCGCCCGAAGCCCTGGACGCCACGCCGGACGCGATCGCGATCCCGGACGTCACGCCCGAGCCCGAAGCCGTTCCGGCGGCCGGGACGATTCCCGAGGCGGTCGCCGTCGCGGCGATCGAGACCATTCCGGCCTCCGTCGCCCTGCCCGTCGCCGTGACCCCGGACGCGGTCCTGCGTCCGACCACGGCGTCCTTCGATGTGATCGGCGAGATCACCGAGGTGAACGCCACGATCCTCGCGTTCCTGCGCAACGAAGGCAGCGCCGCCATGGCGCATTGGCAGAGCCTGTCGGGCGCCAAGACGCCGGCCGACGCCATCCGCATCCAGGTCGACGAGATGCAGCGGGCGGCCGATGCGTCGCTGACCTGCTTCAACGTGCTGGCCCGCCGCGCCGGGCGCCTGGCTGCGGGGATGGGCCGGGCCTGACACGGCCCTCGCGCGGAACCCCATGGGCGTCTAGATAACCCGATATCCCCGCATCGCCCCCACCACCCTCTGCCGGTGGGGGCAATGCGGTTTGCACTTTCGGGAGTCCTCGATGCCGCGCTCGCCCCTGATGATCGTCCCCCTCGCGGTGGCCTGGCTCGCCGCCGGGCCGGCCGTCGCGCAGATGGCGCAGACGCCGGACAAAGCCGCCTCGGACAAGGCCACCCCCGACAAGGCGCCGGACATCGTCGAAAAGACGGTGCCGCAGGCCAAGGGTCAGGTGCAGCTTTCCTTCGCCCCCGTGGTGAAGCGGGCGGCCCCCTCCGTGGTCAACGTCTACGCCTCCCACGTCGAGACGCGGGGAGCGAGCCGCAGCGCCATGGACGAGTTCATGCGCCGTTTCTTCGGTGAGAACGGCAGCGGTCGCGGCCGAGGCGGCGCACCGGGCGAACGGGCGCAGAAATCCCTGGGTTCGGGCGTGATCCTCGACGAATCCGGCCTCGTCATCACCAACAACCACGTCATCGAGAACATGAACGAGGTCCGCATCGCGCTGGCCGACCGGCGCGAGTTCGAGGCGACCATCGTGTTGCGCGATCCCCGAACCGATCTGGCCGTGGTCAAGATCAAGAGCCCGACGGGGGGCCTCGTGGCGATGCCGTTCGGCGATTCCGAAGCCCTGGAAGTCGGCGACTTCGTCATGGCCATCGGCAATCCGTTCGGCGTCGGCCAGACGGTGACGCAGGGCATCGTCTCGGCCCTGGCCCGCACCCAGGTCGGCTCCTCGGACTATCAGTTCTTCATCCAGACCGACGCGGCGATCAATCCGGGCAATTCGGGCGGGGCGCTCGTCGACCTCAAGGGGCACCTCGTCGGGATCAACACCGCCATCTACTCGCAGTCGGGCGGCAGCCACGGCATCGGCTTCGCGATTCCGGCCAGCATGGTCCGCGCCGTGGTGGAGACCGCCAAGGGCGGTGCGACTTCCGTGCGCCGGCCCTGGCTCGGTGCCCGGGTCCAGAGCGTGACGCCGGACATCGCCGAGAGCATGGGCCTCGACCACCCCACCGGCGTCCTCGTGGCGAGCCTGCAGCCCAAGAGCCCCGCCGAGGAGGCCGGGCTGAAGCGCGGCGACCTCATCCTCACCGTCGACGGCAAGACCGTCGACGATCCGGAGGCCTTCGGCTACCGCTTCGCCCTGAAGGGGCTCACCGGCACCACCAAGTTCGGCATCCTGCGCGGCACCAGCCGCACCACCGTGGCGGTGAAGCTCAACCCCGCGCCGGAGACGCGCCCACGCGACACCCTCAAGGTCCGCACCCGCTCGCCGTTCATGGGCGCCACCCTGGTCAACACTTCGCCGGCCGTGGCCGAGGAGATCCAGCTCGATCTCCCCGCCGAGGGCGTGGCGGTGGCGGGCGTCGACGAGAATTCCATCGCGGCCCGGGCCGGCCTGCAGAAGGGCGACATCATCGTCGCCATCAACGGCGCGCCGATCTCCACCACCAAGGACCTGGAGCGGATCACCCGCAACAGCCTCAACATGTGGGAGGTCTCCATCAACCGCGGCGGCGAGGTGCTGACCTCGGTGTTCGGGGGATAAGGGTCAGCGCGAATCCCCGGTTCGGGGTTCGCGCGCGGTTCCGGGTTGCGAAGCCGCGTGCCCCGCGTCTTGATGCGCCCATGTCCGACCTCTTCGCCTCCGCCGGCCTCCAGAACGCCGCGCCGCGCCCCCTCGCCGACCGGCTCCGGCCCCAGACCCTGGCCGAGGTGGTGGGGCAGGAGCACCTCACCGGGCCGGACGGGGCGCTGACCCGGCTGCTCGCCGGAAAATCCTTCGGCTCCCTCGTCTTCTGGGGGCCGCCCGGGACCGGCAAGACCACCGTCGCGCGGCTTCTGGCCCACGAGACCGATCTGCACTTCGAGCAGATCTCGGCGATCTTCTCCGGCATCGCCGACCTGAAGAAGGTGTTCGAGGCCGCCCGCCAGCGCCGGACCCTGGGGCAGGGGACCCTGCTGTTCGTGGACGAGATCCACCGCTTCAACCGCTCGCAGCTCGACGCTTTCCTCCCGGTGATGGAGGACGGTACCGTGACGCTGGTCGGCGCCACCACGGAAAACCCGTCCTTCGAGCTCAATGCCGCGCTCCTGTCGCGCGCCCGCGTCCTGCTGTTCCGGGCCCTCGACGACGCGGCCATCGCCAAGCTGATGGTTCGCGCGGAGGCCCTGACCGGGCGGCCCCTGCCCCTCGACGAAGAGGCGCGCGGCGTCCTCGTCCGCATGGCGGATGGCGACGGACGCGCTTCCCTGACCCTGGCGGAGGAGGTCTGGCGCTCGGCGAAAGCCGGCGAAGTCTTCGATGCCGAGGACCTGCAAAGGATCATCCAGCGCCGGGCGCCGATCTACGACAAGTCCCAGGAGGGCCACTACAATCTCATCAGCGCGCTGCACAAGACCGTGCGCGGCTCCGACCCGGACGCGGCCCTGTACTACCTCTGCCGGATGCTTGACGGGGGCGAGGACCGACTGTTCATCGCCCGCCGCCTCGTGCGCATGGCGGTGGAGGATATCGGCCTCGCCGACCCGCAGGCCCTGGTGGTCGCCACCGCCGCCAAGGACGCCTTCGATTTCCTCGGTTCGCCGGAGGGCGAACTCGCGCTCGCCCAGGTCACGGTCTATCTCGCCTGCGCACCGAAATCGAACGCGGTCTACAGCGCCTACAAGGCCGCGACCCGCGTCGCCAAGGAGCACGGCTCCCTGCCGCCGCCGCGCACGATCCTCAACGGCTCCACCAAGCTCATGCGCAAGATCGGCTACGGCGAGGGCTATCGCTACGACCACGACGAGCCGGATGCGTTCTCGGGCCAGGACTATTGGCCGGAAAAGCTCGGCCGGCAGCATTTCTACACGCCGACCGACCGGGGCATGGAGCAGCGCTACGCGGACCGCCTCGCGCACTGGGAGGCGTTGCGCCGGCAGCGGCAGGATGAAGGGTAGGACGACCCCTCGACATGCCGTCCCGTTGTGAGGCGCCGGCGGTCGCTCAGGCGGCCATCACCCTGCGGGATGCGGCGGCACGATTGAGTTCGTCGATGATCGGAACGTCGCGGGCCGACGGGGCCGGGCGGCCGAGGAGGTAGCCCTGGACCTCCGTGCAGCCCTCGGCCTTGACCAGATCGAGATGCGCCTGCGTTTCGACGCCCTCCGCCACCGTCGTCACCCCGAGCCGCCTGCCGAGATCGGCCACGACCCCGACGATGGCCGCGCAATCCGCCCGCCGCACGGCGTCCTGCACGAACGACCCGTCGATCTTGATCTTATCGAAGGGAAACGAGCGCACGTGCGCCAGCGACGAGAATCCGGTCCCGAAATCGTCCAGCGCCACGCGCACCCCGAGGTCGCGGACGCGCCGCAGATCGGCGAGGCAATCGAGTTCGTCGGCCAACAGGGCGCTCTCGGTGATCTCGATCTCCAGACGGCTCGGCTCGAGCCCGGCGCTGACCAGCGCATGAAGGACGTTCGTCGCGAGCGTCCCCTTCCCGAGTTGCTTGGCGGAGACGTTGACGGCGACTCGGGCATCGTCGTCCCAGGACGCGGCATCCTGGCAGGCGCGATTCAGGACCCAGATGCCGAGTTCGTCGATCAGGCCGCTATCCTCGGCGACGCCGATGAACTCGCCGGGCGGAATCCACCCCCGGATATGGTGGTGCCAGCGGATCAGCCCTTCGCGGGCCGTGACGCGGCCGGTCGCGAGGTCGATGATCGGCTGGTAGAACAGGAACAGGCTGTCCTTGTTGCCGAGCGCCTGGCGCAGCTTGAGCTCGAGGCGCACGCGCTCGTGCAGCCGTGTCTCCAGTTCGGGCGTGAAGACCCGGAACGTCTTCTTGCCGGCGGCCTTGGCGGCATAGAGCGCCATGTCGGCACGCGACAGCAGCAGTTCCGAGTCGCTCCCATGCTCCGGCGCCGCCACGACTCCGATGGAAGCACCGATCTCGAGGCGACGCTCGGCCTCGATCTGGTAGGGGGCGACGATTTCGAGGACCAGCGCTTCGGCGAGCTCGGTCGCCTCGGTGATGCCCGCGTTCGTGATCAGGATGGCGAACTCATCCCCGCCGAGGCGGGCGACCATGATGTCGGGATGGGCGCAGCGTGTCCGCAACCGATCCGCCACCCGGGTGAGAAGCAAGTCACCGACGAGGTGGCCATTCGAGTCATTGATGAACTTGAAACCGTCGAGATCGATGAACAGCAATCCCAGTCGGGGATCCGGACGCGACAGGCTGGCTTTGAGGTGTTCGCGGAAGGTATTGCGGTTGGCGAGGGTCGTCAGCGTGTCGTAATGTGCGAGCTGCTGGATTCGTGCTTCGGCCGCGACCTGCTTGGTGATCACCGACCAGGTCAGCATTGGACCGAGATAAGTTCCGTCGGTGCCCGTCACCGCCGAGACCTGAAGGTCCAGGACCTCGGCACCGAGCTTGATCCGTGCGTGGTGCGGAAGATTGGCCGGATCGGACAGAAGTCGGCGCTGGTGTTCCGGGTGGCGATGGAACACGTCGATGGAGGCGCCGAGGAGTTCGGATGGCTTGATGGGCAGGAGATCCTTGATCTCGCCGAGGGTCTGCTTCGAAGTCTCGTTGAGATAGGTGATGTTGAAGGTGACGGGGTCGACCGTCATCACCGCAACCGGCATGTCGTCGATCATGCGCAGCAGGCGATACTCTTCCTGTTCCTTGGCCACCTCCGCGGTGGCGATGGCCCAGACCAGGAGGGCGCGGCTGATCCGGCCCGTGGAATCCGGCAGGGGGTGAATGTGCAGATCGAGCCATTCCTTCCCGAAGCAGATGCGGGCCTTGTGCGGCAGCCGGGCACGGTCCGACAGCAGGGTGCGCTGATGGAGCGGGTCCTTATGAAAGACGTCGATGGACGTGCCGACGATCTCGTTCGGGTCGAAGCCGAGTGTTTCACGGATCGACTGCAACAGCTCGATCGAGCACGGATTGGCATAGTCGATCACGAACGTATCGAGACTGCAGGTCATCGCCCCGACCGGAAGCGCATCGAACATGCGTTCGAAGGACAGTGGCTCGATCGGGCCGAAAGAGCCGGGCGGTGCCTTCCTGAGCGACGGACAACCCGACATCGACTTCCATCCTGTCCAGAGCGATATGCCCGATCACCGACCAATCGGGCTGCCGGCAGCTGTCGCTCCACAAGGCGAGCGACCTCGTCCGGGCGAACGCCGTATGAACCCGCGACACCGATCTACATATGGGCCGAGAAAACTAAATTTAAGTGAAAATCAGAATCGAGGACCAGAAGCAGAGGGTTAGGTTCTTGCTTAGACTGACTTATGACAAAATATTCTATTTTGAAATTTGCCATTGATTGAATAGTATTACCCTTTGTCTATTGGAAAATTTCTGGCTTTTGACGAGAAACGTCCTGGATGCGATTTCAGCAAACCGTAGTAATGTCGATCCTCGACCACAAGATTCATGCGTCGGCGTTTTGGCGAAGATCTGATGTGGCGTTTCGCTTTCTCATCGACCGGATGCTTCGATCCATTGGGTGGGCGCCATCGAGACGCGATTCACCTGGGACGCGTATGGCAATCATGGCGCAACTGAAGTTTGCAGCTGCGAGCCGTTCCGTTTCAAGGAGCACGACCGCACCGCACAAAAGCCGGTGGACCTCGCGGAAGCGAGCCTGTAGGTGAGCCGGCCCAATCATCCAGCGCTGATGCCGGAGACCCATCATGGCGGCCTGCGGCCTCGACTTCGGCACGTCGAACACCACCCTCGGCCTCGTCACGGAGCATGCGCCGGCCCTGGTCCCCCTGGAGGGCCGCCACGTCACGATTCCGAGCGCGATCTTCTTCCCGCCGGGGCAGGCCGCCTATGTCGGCCGGGCCGCCATGATGGAATACGTCGAAGGCACGCCGGGGCGGCTGATGCGCAGCCTCAAGTCGGTGCTCGGCTCCTCGCTGCTCGAGGAAACCACCCCCGTCGGCCGCGAGCGCATCAAATTCCGCGATGTCATCGGACGCTACCTCTCCGCCGTGAAGGCCCGCGCGGAGGCGGAGACGGGTGCGAGCCTCGACACGGTGGTGCATGGCCGCCCGGTGCACTTCGTCGACGGCGACCCCGAGGGTGATGCCCGGGCCGAGGACGCCCTGCGGGAAATCGCGAACAGCATCGGCTTCCGGCACGTCTCCTTCCAGTTCGAGCCCATCGCGGCCGCCCTCGACTACGAGCAACAGGTGCGCTCGGAAGAAATCGCCCTCATCGCCGATATCGGCGGCGGCACCTCGGACTTTTCCATCGTGCGCCTGTCGCCCGAGCGCCATGCCAAGGCGGATCGGGCCGAGGACATCCTGGCCAATGACGGCGTGCGCATCGGCGGTACCGATTTCGACCGGCGCCTCAGCCTCGGCACGGTGATGCCGCTGCTCGGCCTCGGCAGCCCGATGAACCGCGGCGACATCGACGTGCCCAACGCCTACTTCCACGACCTCGCCACGTGGTCGAGCATCAACCGCCTCTACAATGCCCGGACCCTCCGGGAGATCGAGGAGGTCCGCCGCGACGCCCGCCGCCCCGAACTGATCGACCGGCTCTACAAGGTGGTGGAGGCCGAGCGCGGACATTCCCTCGCCATGGAGGTCGAAGGCGCCAAGATCGCCACCTCGGATGCGGGCCGCGGCAGCGTCGGTCTCGACTGGGTCGAGCGCGGGCTCTCGGCCGAGATCGACCGGACCGGCCTCGTCACCCACACGGACGAGCTCGCCCGGCGCATCGCCGACCGGATCGGCCGCTGCCTCGCCCAGGCCGGTCTGACCGCCGACCGCATCGACGCCCTGTTCCTCACGGGCGGATCCACCGGCCTGCCGCATGTCCGCGCGGCGCTGACGGCGGCCGTGCCCGGGGCGCGGACCGTCGATGGCGACACCTTCGGCTCCGTCGGCACCGGCTTGACCATCGAGGCGGCCCGGCGGGCGGCCTGATTGCCTGTTGGCAGGCAAGGCCCTGCGCCCGGCACGCTATGCCGCGACGGGTGCGGGTGGTACGAGCGCAGCATGACCACACGACCACCTTCACGCGGCGGCGCCGGACGCAAGGGCTCCGGCGTCGGGGCGAGCAAGCGACCCGGGCGCGGCCCCGGTCCCGCCGGCAAGAGCCCGTTCGGTGCCAAGAGCCCGTTTGGTGCCAAGAGCCCGTTCGGTGCCAAGCGGCCGTTCCGCAACGCCAAGGACCCCGAGCGCGAGCGCACGGGTCCGCGGACCAGCGCCCTCGACGCGGCCCAGCGGGCGGCGTCCATGCGCGGCGAAGCCGACAAGCGGGCACCCTGGCGCCCCGGTGACGCGCCGGATGCAGAGGCCGAACATCGCGATCAGCAGGACCTGCCGACGCGCGTCCGCAGCCCGCGGCCGCCGGCGTCCGAGGAGAGGTCCGAGGAATCCCCGCGCCGCGCCCGCGCGCCCCGTCCCGAGGCGGCCGCGGCGCCCGTGGAGGGCCCGACCCGGCGCGAGCAGCGCGCTGCCGCATCCGCCACCCTGGCGTCCGGCGTCCAGACCCTTGTCGTCGAGGAGGACGAGGCCGAGATGCGCATCGACCGCTTCCTGACCACGCGGTTTCCGCAGCTGCCGTTCACCCGCGTCCAGAGCATCGTCCGCAAGGGTGAATTGCGCGTCGATGGCAAGCGCGCCAAGCCCAACGACCGGCTTCTGCCCGGCATGAGCGTGCGCGTGCCGCCGCTCAAGCTCGACGCCGTCGGCGAGCGTCCGCGCAGTGCCCAGCGCGACGCCACCGATGCCGACTTCATCCGCTCGCTGATCCTCTACGAGGATGCCGAGATGATGGTTCTGAACAAGCCCTTCGGCCTCGCGGTCCAGGGCGGTTCGGGCACCGTGCGGCACGTCGATGGATTGCTGGAAGCGCTGGCCGGTCCGGACGGGCAGAAGCCGCGCCTCGTCCACCGCCTCGACAAGGACACCGCCGGCTGCCTCATCGTGGCGAAGACCCGGCTCGCCGCCGCGACGCTGGCCAAAAGCTTCCGCTCGCGCTCGGCCCGCAAGGTCTATTGGGCGCTCACCGCCGGGGTGCCCCGCGTGCATCAGGGCAGAATCTCGACCTATCTGGCCAAGGAGGAGCCCACGGATGCCGACGCGCGCATGCGGGTGGCTCAGCACGGTGACGACGGCGCGGCGCACGCGCTGACCTACTACGCCATGGTGGACAACGCGGCCCAGAAGCTGTCCTGGCTCTCCCTGAAGCCGGTGACGGGCCGTACGCACCAGCTGCGCGCGCACGCCGCCCATATCGGCCACCCCATCGTCGGCGATCCGAAGTATTTCAGCATCGAGAACTGGGAATTGCCCGGCGGCATCCAGAACCGCCTGCACCTCCTCGCCCGCCGCATCGTGATTCCGCATCCGCGCACGGGCAAGCCCGTGGATGTCACGGCTCCGCTTCCGCCGCACATGGCACAGAGCTGGAACCTCCTCGGGTTCGACGCCGCGCGCTACGATCCCATCGTCGAGGCCCCTGAAGCCTAAAGCCCTCGGAGAGCCGAGACCTCCCGCGGGACGGGCGAGCGGAGAATGCGACGGTGTCGCACGCCGTGACCTTGGCAATCCCTCGACATGCCTTATCCTCGTGAACAACCTTGGGTGCGCGCCGCGTCTCGGCGAGACCGCATCGCGCCAAGCCGTCTCGAAGGTCACGCCCATGAACCCCGCGACTGTCGCCTGTAGCGCACTCCTGGCCCTGTCCGTCCTGGCTTTCGCGCCCGGGTCGATGGCGCAGACTGCGCCTTCGTCCGCTCCGCAGACACGCCCGACGCCGGCCGCGACGCCCCCGGCCGCTCCGGGGGCCCGTCAGGCGAATTCCCCCCAACCGGGCCAGACGCAGGCGACGCCGCCTTCCGCGCAACGCCCGGCCAGTCCGGCGCAACCCACCCCGGCACAGGCGGCGCCGACGCCCGGCGGACGCGGCGCCGGGGCTGCGCGGCGGCCCCGATCATCCTATGCGAGCTGCAATCGGCTCGCCCATGCGCGCGGCCTGCGCGGGGGGGCGCGGCGCCGTTTTCTCATCCGGTGCAAGCTCGGCTACGAGCGTCCGCGCCCGCCGCAGGCCGCTCCGGCCCGCCAGCCGTGACGGGCGCGCGCCCGTGACGCTCATCGTCTTCGACGTCGATGGCACCCTCATCGACAGCCAGCACCTCATCGTGGCGGCCCAGGGTCTCGCCTTCGCCGAGCACGGCCTCGCGGCGCCGAGCCGGACCGAATCCCTCTCCGTCGTCGGGCTGTCCCTGCCTCAGGCGTTCCGGCGCCTCGTCGGCGATCACGGTCCGGTGGAGGGCCTGTCGGAGAGCTACCGGCGCGCCTTCAACCTCCTGCGCCTCGATCCGAACTACGAGGAGCCGCTGTTTCCCGGCATGGAGGCCCTGCTCCAGCGCCTGCACGCCCGTGACGACATCCAGCTCGGCATCGCCACCGGCAAAGCGCGGCGCGGAGTCGACCGCCTCATCGAGACCCATGGCTGGCAGGATTGGTTCGCCACCACCCAATCGGCCGACGATGCACCGTCGAAACCCGACCCGACCATGCTGCGCCAGGCCATGGCGGAGGCCGGTGCCACGCCCGAGACCACGGTGATGATCGGCGACACCACCTACGACATGGAAATGGCGGTCAGCGCAGGCGCCGTCGCCATCGGGGTCGGCTGGGGCTACCATCCGGCCGGTGCCCTGTTCGGGTCCGGCGCGGCCACGGTGGTGGAGAGCGCGAGCGCCCTCGGCGAGCTTTTCCCGGGTGCCGGTCCCGTGTTTCCCTGATCCTATGATCCAGGACGGCGGCGGGTCTCGCGAGCGCTGCGCCGATAGGCTATTGCGGCACCCATGAGCGACGATCCCAAATCCGACTGGCTCGGCGGCGCCGATGCCGCGAAACCGAAGCCGGCGGCCGATCCGACCGCCTCCGCCCGAGGCCCCGGCAAGCCGGCCCTGCCGAAGCGGTTCTACGCCGCGGCGGGCCTCGCCGAAGCGGAAGGTGGCCTGCGCCTGACCCTCGACGGTCGCCACGCCCACACGCCCGCGCGCAACCCGCTCGTCCTGCCGACCCGGGGCCTCGCCGAGGCCGTGGCGGCGGAATGGGAGGCGCAGGTGACGGTCATCGACCCGGCGACCATGCCGCTGACGCGCCTCGCCAACACCGCCATCGACGGCGTCGCCCCCCGGCGTGACGCGGTGATCGACGATCTCTCGGCCTATGCGGGCACCGATCTCCTGGCCTACCGGGCGGGCGACCCCGAGCGCCTCGTGGCTGCGCAATCCGCCGCCTGGGACCCCGTCCTCGACTGGGCCCGCGGGGCTCACGGCGCCCGCTTCATCCTCGGCGAGGGGGTGATGCACGTCGCCCAGCCGGACGACACCATTGCCGCCTTGCGCCGGGCCATCGCGGCGACGGACGGTCCGTTCCGGCTGGCGGCCCTGCACACCTTGACGACCCTCACGGGCTCCCTCGTCCTGGCACTCGCCGTGCTGGACGGGCACCTCAAGCCGGCGCAGGCCTGGGCCGCCGCCCACGTCGACGAGACCTATCAGGCGAGCGTGTGGGGCACGGATGCCGAGGCGGCGGCGCGCCATGCCCTGCGCACGGCCGAATTCGAGGCCGCCGCCCGCCTCGCCGCCCTGGCGCGCTGAAAGATCCGGGCGCGTTCCGAGGATGACTTGAAATCCATTTTCGCTGAAAGCGCCGCATGCTAAGGGCGCTTCAAACCGTGGCCGTCACGATTTCGTCGGCGCGGGTCCCGTCATCTCTCCAAGGCAAGGCGTTCCCCGCATGAAGGACATTCTCGAACGGCTCGAGGAGCGGCGCGCCCAGGCCCGCCTCGGCGGCGGTGAGAACCGCGTCGTGGCACAGCACAAGCGCGGCAAGCTGACCGCGCGCGAGCGCATCGAGCTCCTCCTCGACCATGGGTCGTTCGAGGAATTCGATATGTTCGTGCAGCACCGCTCGACCGATTTCGGGATGGAGAAGCAGAAGATCCCCGGCGACGGCGTCGTCACCGGCTGGGGCACCATCAACGGCCGGACGGTGTTCCTGTTCTCGAAGGATTTCACCGTGTTCGGCGGCTCGCTCTCGGAGACGCACGCGGCCAAGATCGTCAAGGTCCAGGACATGGCGCTGAAGATGCGCGCCCCGATCATCGGCATCTTCGATGCCGGCGGCGCCCGCATTCAGGAAGGCGTCGCGGCGCTCGGCGGCTACGGTGAAGTCTTTCGCCGCAACGTCGCAGCCTCCGGCGTCATTCCGCAGATCTCGGTGATCATGGGACCGTGCGCCGGCGGCGACGTCTACTCGCCGGCCATGACCGATTTCATCTTCATGGTCCGCGATACGAGCTACATGTTCGTCACCGGCCCCGACGTGGTGAAGACCGTCACCAACGAGGTCGTGACCGCCGAGGAACTGGGTGGGGCCAAGGTCCACACCACGAAGTCCTCCATCGCCGACGGCTCGTTCGAGAACGACGTCGAGGCGCTCCTGCAGATCCGCCGCCTCGTCGACTTCCTGCCCGCCAACAACATCGACGGCGTGCCCGAACTCGAGAGCTTCGACGATCCCCTGCGCCTCGACATGAGCCTCGACACGCTCATCCCCGACAATCCGAACAAGCCCTACGACATGGGCGAGCTGATCCGGCGGGTGGCCGACGAGGGCGATTTCTTCGAGATCCAGGCGACCTACGCCCGCAACATCATGACGGGGTTCGGCCGCATCGAGGGCCGCACCGTCGGCTTCGTCGCCAACCAGCCCATGGTGCTGGCCGGCGTGCTCGATTCGGATGCCTCGCGCAAGGCGGCCCGCTTCGTGCGCTTCTGCGACGCGTTCTCGATCCCGATCGTGACCTTCGTCGACGTTCCGGGCTTCCTGCCCGGCACCGCCCAGGAATACGGCGGCCTGATCAAGCACGGCGCCAAGCTGCTGTTCGCCTACAGCCAGGCGACGGTCCCGCTCGTGACCATCATCACGCGGAAAGCCTTCGGCGGCGCCTACGACGTGATGGCTTCCAAGCACGTCGGTGCCGACCTCAACTACGCCTGGCCGACGGCCCAGATCGCCGTGATGGGCGCCAAGGGCGCGGTGGAGATCATTTTTCGGAGTGAGATCGGCGACAGCGACAAGATCGCGGCGCGGACGGCTGAGTACGAGGACCGCTTCCTGTCGCCGTTCGTGGCCGCCGAGCGCGGCTACATCGACGAGGTGATCATGCCCCACTCCACCCGCAAGCGCATCGCCCGGGCGCTCGGGATGCTGCGCACCAAGGAGATGGAGCAGCCCTGGAAGAAGCACGACAACATTCCGCTCTGAACCGGGGATGCAACCGCTACCATGCCGACCCGGAATCCTCGGGTCGGCATGGCTCCGATCCACGCTGAGCTATCCGTGATCGCCGGTTCGGCTCGCCGCGAGAACCGGCTTGTCGGCGACGAGGCGTCGTTTGAGACGCACCAGCGCCTCGCGCTGCAACTCACTCGGCGCCGAGTGGGCGGAGGCGACCGACCGCACCATCTCGACGAACTGAAGGCGCTCGGCCTCCGTCAGGCGCGCCTTCAGCAGCGGCACGAGCGGATCGGCGATCTGCGAGAAAGGGTAGCGCGGCCGGGTGTAGGCCCAGGCCCGCTCGAACGTCTGGGAGATCCTCTCGATCTCCAGGGGTGTCTCCATCAGTTCGAGGATGCGGGTCTTCTCGGCGGCGGTGATCGGACTGCCGGTGCGCACGATCTGGATCAGCAGGATCACGGCGGCCAACCGCACGTCGCTGACCCGTTGGAGGGCTGATCCGAAAAAATCGTCGAAGGCCGCGCGGGCGCGCCGTTGCAGACCTTTGGTATCCCGGTCGACTTCACGAAGCCGTGTGACCGTGCCATGCGCTCGCAGGACCCAGAACACGACGCCGGTCAGCACGGCTGCGGCGAGGATGAGGATCGGCACTCGACAGGCTCCGCGAACGACGAATCAAATCGAGCAGGAATGCAACATAGACCGAGATCGGGGTCAAATTGGCCGCGGGCGCGAATGACTTAGCCGCGACTTCCCCTCGATTCGACGACATTCGTATTCGCGCGCCGCAGGGGACCCGTCACTTTCCATGCCGCCATTCCGGAAAGTCGTGCGATGATCGGTCCTCGACGGAACGAGGAGACACCCATGGCGACCGAAAACAAACGCGGCAGTCGCGAAGCCAAGAAGCCGAAGAAGCCTGTGGTCAAGACCATCGCTGCGGCGGCCTCAACGAAGGACATGGTCAGCGCAGCGGTGAAGAACGCCAAGAAATAGGGTTCGCGGCCCTCGCGCCTCAACCGGGCCGGTGTCCGTCATCCGGGACGGTGCGGCCGGGTCCAAGGTCAACCGATGCGGCCGGATGCCCGAGTTCGAGCAGCACGATCTCCGGGGGTACGCCGAGGCGCACCGGTACCCGGCTGACGCCGAATCCGCCCGACACGATCATGTGGCGGTTCTTCAGGACCACGTGGCCGTAGGCGAAGTCGTTGCCCCGTTGCGACGGGATCACCGGCGAGTAGCCGAACAGGCGGATCTGCCCGCCATGGGTATGGCCGGCGAGCGTCAGGGACACCCGGTCTGGCACGTCGAGGAAGATATCGGGCTCGTGCACCATGAGAAGCACGGGCGCGGAATCGGTGATCCGCGCCAGGGTGCCGGACAGGTCGTCGCGGCCCTCGTAGTTGCCGACCTTCACGAACGGTTCCTGATCCCCGAGGCCGGCGATCCAGAACGGGTGACCGTCCTTCTCGAGGCGGAGCACCGTATTCTCCATCACCGGAATGCCGCGGGCCTCGAGCACGCGTTGCGCCTCGGTGACGTCACTGAGCCCCGCCTGTGCCTCGGCGTCGTCCCACCAATCGTGGTTGCCCAGGATGGCATGGACGCCGAGGGGCGCACGCAGGCCCTCGACAACCCGCGCGAATTCCGGGAGCGGCACCTTGCGGAAGGTGACGCTCGGACCGGCCGGATAATCGCCGAGCATCAGGATAAGATCGGGCGCCAGGGCATTGGTGGCATCGACGATCTCGGCGATGCGGTCGAGGGGCATGAATGGCTCCCCGACGTGGAAATCCGCCAGGACGGCGACACGCAGACGCAGGCCCGGTGTCCAGCGTGGCAGCACCGGCGCATAGCGCGTCACGACCAAGCGGTAGCGCGGCTCGAACAGCGCGTAGGCACCCGTGGACAGACCAAGCGCGGCGCCTGCACCGATGCCGCCCAGAACTTGCCGCCGGCTTGGCAGGATCAACATCGGTGCCAGCCCTCGGGTCGCAGGTCGATCCCGTCTCCCTCGCCGCCAATGGTGACGAATTGACGACGCGGTTCGGCCGATGCCCGGCACCACCCGCCGAGGGACGTCCCGCGAGGACTCGGTGGGGATCAGACCAGCGGTGCGTCCTCGTGCTCGAAGCGCGCCGCGATCCGCGCGGCCTTCGCCCGGGCGGCCACCGCCTTGCCCGCCACCGCCGAAACGAGAACCGCGGCGGCGAGCGCCGGCAGGGCCACGGGCCGGAAGCCCTCGGTCAAACGGCCGGACGCGGTGGAGCGACGGTCCAGGGCAGGGGCGGCGCTCTGGTTCTGATCGGGGGCGTACATGAAACGGGTGTCCTGCTTAAGGCTCTCTCGAAGGCCGGCGGGTTGTCCTGACCCGATCGGCCGACCCACGCGGCACGGGCACCTTTCGGTTCGACCCGGACGCGCATCGAGCATCACAGCAACCATAAAGGTGGTCGCAATATGAATGGAGGATTAAGACTACGCGGGTGCCTCAAATGGCGGCAGCCTTGTTTCTCATCACGGACGCGCGAGCCAACATCTCGATGATCGACGTTGCGGCATTGCAATAACTGCTATCGCAATGCGGCCTTTGCTTGAATGCGGGTGGCGTGTGGCCGGTCAGCCACGAGCCGCGGGAAGGGCTTCGAGGCCTTCCGAGGCGATCCAGGCCTGGGTTCGGTCGAGCGCCCGGATGAGGCGGTCGAACAGGGTATCGATCTCGTCGGGTGCGATGACGAGGGGCGGGCACACGGCCACGCGGTCTCCAGCGAGGAACCGGACGATCAATCCCTCGGCCTGCGCGAAGGCGACGCAGCGGGCCGCAACACCGGCCCTGGGGTCGTACTGGCGCTTGCTCGCCTTGTCGGCGACGATCTCGAGGCCGCCGATGAGGCCCAAGCCCCGCGCCTCGCCGACGATGGGGTGGTCGGCGAGCGCGGACAGGCGAGCCTGGAAGTGAGGGGCCTTGCGGGCGACGCCTTCGATGATGCCGTCGCGGCGGTAGATGGCGATGGTCTTGAGGGCCACCGCGCAGGCGACGGGATGCCCGGAATAGGTGGTGCCGTGGCCGAAGGTGCCGAGCTTGGCGCTCTGCGAGACCATGTGGCGATACAGCGGCTCGTCGATGGAGATGCCGCCGAGCGGCATGTAGCCCGATGTCACCGCCTTGGCGAAGGATACACTGTCGGGCCGCATTCCCATGGCCTCGGAGCCGAACCAGGTGCCCAGGCGCCCGAAACCGCAGATCACCTCGTCGGCGATGAAGCGCACGTCGTGGCGGTCGAGCACCGCCTGGATCTTGGTGTAGTAGCCGACCGGCGGCACGATGGCCCCACCGGCGCCCAGCACCGGCTCGGCGACGAAGGCCGCGACGGTGTCCGGGCCCTCGCGCTGGATCAGGGCTTCGAGTTCATGGGCCAGACGCGTGGAGAACGCCTCCTCGGTCTCGCCCGTCTCGCCATACCGGTAATGGTGCGGGCAGCCCGTATGGAGGAAGCCCGGCAGGGGCAGATCCCAGTCGGCGTGGTTGGCCGGCAGCCCGGTCATGGAGGCGGTGGCCACCGTGACGCCGTGATAGCCCTTCACGTGGGAGATGATCTTCTTTTTCTTCGGCCGGCCGAGGGCGTTGTTCAGGTACCAGGTCAGCTTGACCTGGGTGTCGTTCGCTTCCGAGCCCGACGAGGTGAAGAAGATCTTCGAGGTCGGGACCGGCATCAGCTCCTTGAGGGTTTCGGCGAGCTCGATGGCCGGGTCGTGGCTGCGGCCCGAGAACAAGTGGGTGAACGGCAGGCGCGACATCTGCTCCTTGGCCGCGTCGACCAGCTCCTCGTTGGAATAGCCGAGTGCCGTACACCAGAGGCCCGCCATGCCCTCCAGGTAGGGCCGGCCGTCGCTGTCGTAGACCCAGACACCGTGGCCGCGCTCGAGTACGAGCCCCCCGGTCTCGCGGAACGTCGCAAGGTTGGTGTAGGGGTGGATCAGGGTCTCGACGTCGCGGGCCGCCAGGTTCGAGAGCATCGGGTATCCGTTCGTTGAGATGGGCCGGGCAGGCCCTCGCAGGGCAGCCACACTAACGGCCCGATGCCCGGGCACAAACCCGTTCACCGTCGCACCGGACGCTCCCCCTCATGCTCGTCCCAGCCACCCTTGATCCCGCGAGCGTCATCGCGACGCCGGCTCCCGGCCGTGCCTGCGGTCCCTGCACCCTGTGCTGCAAGGTCTATGACGTGCCCGCCGTCGAGAGCGTCGCCGGGCAATGGTGCCGGCACACCAAGCAGGGCCGGGGCTGCGCCATCCACGCCACCCGGCCCGACCATTGCCGGGCCTTCCACTGCCTGTGGATGACGGAGGCGTGGCTCGGCCCGGAATGGAAACCGGACCGCGCCAAGATGGTGCTCAGTCTCGACCCCGTGTCACGGCACATGAACGTGCAGGTCGATCCCGGCCAGCCCAACGCCTGGCGGCGCGAGCCGTACTACGGCCAGCTCAAGCGCTGGGCCGCGTCCTCCCTGCCCCAGAAGCGCCACGTCCTCGTCCACCTCAACAAGGTGACCACCGTGGTGCTCCCCGACCGCGACGTGAACCTCGGTGTCTTCGAGCCCGGCGACCGGATGGTGGCGCGCGAGCGCATGACACCCGCCGGCCCCGTCATCGAGGTCGAGAAGATCTCCCATGCGGCGTGAGGGGACTCGGCTGCACGGCATCCTGTTCGACAAGGACGGGACGCTCATCGACTTCGACCGGACCTGGGGGCCCGCCGCCCATGCCGTCATGGCGACGCTCGCGGGTGGCGACCGCGCACGCTTCGAGGCCCTGATGCGGGTGAGCCACTACGTCGAGGACGAGCGGCGCTTCCTCGCGACTTCGCCGCTCCTGGCCGGCGCCTCGTCCATCTACGGACCACTTTGGGCCCAGGTACTCGACCGGCCTGCGGGGCCGTACCTCTACGCCGAGATGGACGGGCTGTTTCGCGAGGCGGCCCTGCGCTCGCTCCATCCCATCGGCGCACCGGCGGACCTCGCCGCGCAACTGGTCGGAGCGGGCTATGCTCTCGGCATCGCCACCAACGATGCGGAAGCCTCGGCGCGGGCCCAGGCGGAGGTGCTGGGCTTGACCCAACATCTCGGGTTCATCGCCGGCTACGATTCCGGCCACGGCGCCAAGCCCGAGCCCGGGATGGTGCTGGCCTTCGCCGCGCATCTCGGCGTCGCACCGTCCCGCGTCGCCCTGGTGGGTGACACCCTCGCCGATACCAGCGCGGCGCGGGCGGCGGGGGCCGTCGCCATCGCGGTCCTCAGCGGCCCCGCGGGGGAGGTCGCCCGCGAGGCCATGGCGGCACACGCCGATCACGTCATCGGCTCGATCCACGACCTGCCTGCGCTCCTGGCCGAGATCGACGCTTAGGGATCGATCAGGCGCGCAGCTGAATCCTCCCGCGCGACATCGCGCCAGCGCAGGACAAGACGCTCGAACCCTGCGATGTCCTCGGGCGGCAGGCGACCGAGGGTGCGGGCGACGTAGGCCTTCTGAGCCGCGATGCCGCGGGCGGCGAGATCCGCGCCGATCCGCGTCAAATGGAGGGCATGCGAGCGCCGGTCCCCGGGGATCGCGCGGCGCTCGACCCAGCCGGCCTCGACGAGGCGATCGACGAGTCCCGAAACGTTGCCCTTGGTGACATAGAGCCGCGCCGCCAAATCCTGCTGGGTCAGGCCCTCGCGCTCGGTCAAGGTCGAGAGCGCATCGAATTGCGGGATCGAGAGCCCGAGCCCGCGCAGTTCGGCACCCATGGCGGCGGTGACGCGACGGTTGAGGCGGATGAATCGGAACCAGACCCGGAGCGGGTCCGGGCCGTCGGCGTCCGGCAAGGCCTCGGGTCGGTCTTGGGCGGTGACACTCATGGTGAGGCCGCTATAGCAGAACCGTCCGGCGGCGGAAGCGCGGGGGTACCGGGTGGCGTGCCGTCCCCGTGCCCGGTAAAGCTCGACCGCGCGCTCGCCGGCCTGAGCGACCTCGCGTGCCGGACAGGGATCGTTTGTAGGCTCATGCGTCGTCTGCCCTTCGAGGAGCCCGTCACCCGCGCCGGCCCGCTCGCCCGCTCGGTGGCGGTCCTCGCCCTCCTCGTTAACCTGTTCGCCCTGGTCCTGGTGCGCGATCCGCGCGCGGAGGCCGGCCCGGCCCTCGTGACCCTCGGTGCTGGGCTCGTCCTGGCGGCGGCGGCCGTAGCGCTTGCGGCGTTCGCTTTCGTGCGGGTGTGGCGGGAGGGCGCGCGCGGCCTCGGCGCGGCCGTGGCCGGCCTGTTCACGGCCCTCCTGATTCTGGCCTATCCGGCCTTCGCGGGCCTGCGGGCCGTGCGTCTTCCGGCTTTGACGGATGTCACAACCGACATCGACAACCCCCCCGCCTTTTCGCGCTCGCGGGCTGCCTTCGCGGCCCGGGATGGACGCTATCCGCCCGAACCCGGCCCGGCGGCGCGGGCGAGCCAGCGCGCGGCTTACCCGCAGATCGCTCCCCTGACCCTCGACCTCGACGCCGACGTCGCATTCGAACTCGCGCGCAAGGCGGCGCTGAACCGGCGCTGGCAGATCGTCGAGGCGATCCGCCCGGGCGGTCGGGTCGGCAACGGCCGGATCGAGGCGGTCTCACGCGGCCTCGTCCTCAACCTCGCAGACGATGTCACCGTGCGGGTGCATCCCCGGGCGGATGGAGCGCGCATCGACGTGCGGTCGGCCTCACGCCTCGGTGGCCACGATCTCGGTGGCAATGCCGACCGCATCCGTGCCTATCTCGACGAAGTCGCCAACCTCGCCATCGCGGTGAAGTAGGGAATCAGGCGGGTCCGTAGCGTCCCTCGAGGCGCGGCGGTCCGTCGGTCACGACGACGCCGCGCTCCACCAGATCCTCCAGATGGGCGAAGACCGACAGGGCGGCGGCCCCGTGTAGCACCGGATTCAAACCCTGGTAGATCGCCGCCACGATGGCGCGGATATCGCGATCGCCGGCGTCGATGCGGGCGCGGATCGTGGTCTCGCGCTGGCGGCGGTGGGCGGCGAGTCCCCGCACGAACCGGCGCGGGTCGCGCACCGGCCCGCCATGGCCTGGCCAATACACCGTCTCGCTGCGCGCCCGCAGCTTGTCGAGGGAGGCCATGTAGGCGCGCATGGAGCCGTCGGGCGGTGCCACGATGCTCGTCGACCACGCCATGACGTGGTCGCCGGAAAACAGGGCCGCCTCCTGCGGCAGGGCGAAGGCGAGGTGATTCATGGTGTGGCCCGGCGTCTCCACCGCCTCGAGGGTCCAGCCGTCGCCCGTCACCGTATCGCCCTCGCGCAGGACGCGATCCGGTTCGTGGACGCGGTCGGCACTGGCGTCGAGGTGAGGGAATTCGCCTTCGGCGAGGTCACGGGCGGCCCGGTGCGGGCCGCAGCCGACGATGGGGGCTCCCGTGCGGGCCTGGAGCAGGCGCGCGCCCGGCGAGTGGTCGCGATGGGTGTGGGTCACCACGATGGCGGACACCCGCTCGCCCGGGATCGAGGCGAGCAGCGCAGAGACATGATCGGCATCCTCCGGACCTGGGTCGATGACCGCTACGTCACCCATCCCGACGATGTAGGTGCAGGTCCCGCTGGCCGTGAATGGGCTGGCGTTGGGGCAGATGCGGCGCCGGATCAAGGATGAGAGCCGTTGCGTCACGCCGCTGATCGGGGCGCCCGTGTCGAAGACCGGATCGTCTTGCGTTTCGCTCATGCCGGCTCCGCCGAGTCGTGGGTTGCTTCGGCCCCTACGCCATCGCCAAGCCCCCGACAACGCCAACCGAATTAAGCCTTTTATTTTCAATATAGCAGATGCTATATCGCACGGGACGAGGCGGAAGCGCTGCCCTGCCGGCCGGCGCACGAGGATATCTGGTACGATGGGGCATCACGAACCCGCTTGGCGGTTCCATCGCGACACGCAGGAGCAGCCGAGCCTCGGCGCCTTGAACGGCAGCGTGCCGGTGTTGCAGACCGGCTCATGGCTGCGCCGGCTGCTCGGCTTCATCGGGCCGGGATACATGATCTCGGTCGGCTACATGGACCCGGGCAACTGGGCCACCGACATCGCCGGGGGCGCCCAGTTCGGCTATACTCTGCTGTCGGTCATCCTGCTCTCGAACCTCATGGCGATCGTCCTGCAGGCGCTTTCCGCGCGGCTCGGCATCTCCACGGGCCGCGACCTCGCCCAAGCCTGCCGCGATCACTATTCGCGCCCGGTGGGCTTTGTCCTGTGGGTCGCCTGCGAGGCGGCGATCATCGCCTGCGATCTCGCCGAGGTGATCGGCACCGCCATCGCCCTCAAGCTCCTGTTCGGCATCCCTCTCATCGTCGGGGCGACGATCACGGCCCTCGACGTCTTCCTGATCCTGCTGCTGATGCGCCGGGGTTTCCGTGCCCTCGAAGCCTTCGTCATCGCCCTGCTCGGGGTGATCTTCGTCTGTTTCGGGGTGCAGATCGCACTCGCACACCCGCCGCTCCAGGCGGTGCTCGGCGGCTTCCTGCCGACGGCGGAGATCGTGACCAATCCGGCCGCCCTCTACATTGCCATCGGCATCATCGGCGCCACGGTGATGCCGCACAACCTCTACCTCCACTCCTCCATCGTCCAGACCCGGGCCTACCCGCGCACCGACGCGGGCAAGCGCGCGGCGGTGCGCTTCGCCGTCACGGATTCGACGATCGCGCTGATGCTGGCGCTGTTCGTCAACGCCGCGATCCTGATCCTGGCCGCCTCGGTCTTCCACGCCAACGGACGCACGGACGTGCAGGAGATCGAGCAAGCCTACGAGCTGCTGTCGCCGCTGCTGGGAGCCGGCATCGCCTCGACCCTGTTCGCCGTCGCCCTCCTCGCCTCCGGCCTGAATTCCACCGTGACGGCGACGCTCGCGGGCCAGATCGTGATGGAGGGCTTCCTGCGGCTGCGCATCCCCGACTGGGCACGTCGCCTCATCACCCGGGGCATCGCCATCGTGCCCGTCGTGGTGGTGACCGCGCTCTACGGCGAACAGGGCACCGCCCGGCTCCTCGTCCTGAGCCAGGTGGTGCTGTCCATGCAATTGCCCTTCGCGGTGATCCCCCTGGTCCGGTTCGTCTCCGACCGGGGAAAAATGGGTGCCCTCGTCATTCCCGGATGGCTCAAGCTCCTGTCCTGGACGATCGCGGGGCTCATCGTCGCCCTCAACGTAAAACTCCTCGTCGACACGGTGACCGGCGCCTGACCTGGCGGCGCTCTGCCTGACCGGGCCGCGCGCCGCCGCCACCGATCTTCGACCCGAGGCAACCGAACGGACCTGGCCAACAGCCGGGCGCCGGTGGGCCGACACGTGCCTTGATTATAGCCATGGCTTACTTTTTCAGCGGGTGCTCCATGTCGTCTGCGAAACCAAAAGTCCGATGCGTCTTGAGCGGTCTTCTTGCGATGATCGGGGGCCTGTCGAGTGCGGGTGCGCAGACTCCAGGGGATGTTCCCGAACGCCCGTCGCAGTCGGCCGCCGCTGAACCCCAGGGCGATTTCCCGGTATCGATCCGGTCATCACTGGGAGAGTTCGGCGATCCCGGCGGCGTACGGGCTGCCCTGGGCGCGCGCGGGATCAACCTCACGTTCCTCTCCACCAACGAGGTGCTGGGCAATCCCTCC
Source organism: Methylobacterium sp. WL69 (assembly GCF_008039485.1). NCBI lineage: Bacteria > Pseudomonadati > Pseudomonadota > Alphaproteobacteria > Hyphomicrobiales > Methylobacteriaceae > Methylobacterium > Methylobacterium sp. WL69. The sequence continues at coordinate 34,367 of NZ_VRUZ01000004.1, forward strand.
GGCGGCGTCCGCAACGGCCCGATCTATGCCGGCAAGCTCGAGGGAATCCTGACCGTCGATCTCGGCAGGCTCGCCGGCCTCGACGGCGTCACCGCCTTCGCCAACGCCTTCCAGATCCACGACACCGGCGGTCTGCGCGACCGGAGCTTCGAGCGACTCATCACCGTCAGCAACATCGAGGCCTATCCCACCACGCGGCTGTCGGAGCTGTGGTTGGAACGGCGTTGGGCCTCGGGCTTCGCCGTCAGGATCGGGCAAATCGCCGCCGACGGCGAATTCTTCGCCTCGGAGACGGGCAAGCCGTTCCTCAGCAACGATTGGCCGACCATCACCGGGGCCAACCTGCCGAGCGGCGGCCCGGCCTATCCCCTCGCCACCCCGGGGGTGCGCCTGCGCTATGATCCGAACGCCGATCTGTCCGCCCTGGTCGCCGTCTTCAACGGCGATCCCGGCGACCAGCGCGTGGTCAACCGTCACGGCATCAATTTTCGCACCGGCGATCCACCCCTGGTGATGGCCGAGATCCAGCGGCGGTGGAATCAGGAGCCGGACTCACGCGACCTTGCAGCGAGCTTGAAGTTCGGGGGGTACCGCCATTTCAGCCGCTTCGATCACTTGCGCTTCAGCGCGGACGGGCGACGCCTCGCCGATCCGTCCAGCGACGGCACCGCACGACGCCTGCGCGGCACCGGCGGTCTCTACGTGGTCGCCGATCGGCAACTCTATCGCCCCGAGGGGGGCGGGCCCTCGAGCGGAATTTCGGCCTACGCCAGACTGTCGGGGAGCCCATCCGACCGCAATCTCATCGACCTGTGGGCGGATGGCGGCGTCGTCGTCGCCGGGCTGGTGCCGGGACGCCCGGACGATCTCTTCGGTGCGAGTTTCATCTACGCGCGGATCAGCGACACCGCCCGGGCATTCGACCGTGACCGCTCACTCCTCGATCGATCCCATCCGATTCGGACCGCCGAAGCGACGATCGAACTGTCGTATCAGATGCAAATCGTTCCGGGCTGGACCGTGCAGCCGGACATTCAATATGTCTTCAACCCGGCCGGTGGAGCCGAACACCCATCGCGACCGGAAACGCTCATCAATGGGGGGTTTGTCTTTGGACTCCGTTCGACCGCGGTCTACTAAATCCACCGATCAGGATCTGCGGCGGTTGGCACGCACCCGCACGGGAACGAGTTGAGGCGCAGGCGCCGAACCTTCGACCAGGGCGTCGAGACCACGGGATGCAGCATCTCCTGCCGACGCCATGATCTTCACGAGGCGCCGCACGATCGAGCCGACGAACGATTCCCGCATGACGGACTCCTTGACCAGCGATGGACGACGAACGCTGCCGGCCTCACGCCGGTTCCAGCAACGGTTAAAGCGAAGATAACGACGCGATTCCCCTCTGCGAAGGACCGGATGTCATTCAGCCGCACCGGGACGCCGTCCCACCTTCACAGTCGCTGCCAACCACCAAATGAGTGGGAACTCTGCCACGCTGATCGCACCGCTTTCAAGAGGCTCCATCGAGAACGGAAACCTGCCTGCGAACATCGGTGCGGAACCCGTCAGCCGCCTCCCTGACGGCGCAGCGAATCGAGCGCAAAAGTGCCGGAACCGCGGCGAAACCTTGACGTTATTGATGCAATGAGGTCGCAGCCGACGCTGCACCAGATCTTTCGGAAGGGTAGAGTCAGATGCTCGGTTGGGCCGTAACATTTCTCGTCGTCGCCCTCGTGGCGGCCCTCCTCGGGTTCGGTGGAATCGCCGGGACCGCGATGGAAGCCGCGAAGCTCGTGTTCTTCGTCGCGATCGTCCTGTTCGCCATCTCCGCCGTCATTGGCCTGATGCGCGGACGTTCGCCGACACTCTAGATGAGACCTTGAACGGAGAGGCGAGCCGACGACGCTCCCTTGAACGAAGAAGAGGGTCGCCAGCATCAGCCGGCGGCCCTCTCCGATTTGGACAGCCCATCGAACGAAAAAACGAAACTCACAGTGTGGTTTCGTCGGGCGGCAAGGCTTCGAGGCGGGCGATCAGATCACGAAACCTGTCGGGAACAGGCTGCTGTACAACGGCATCGTACATCGTTCGAAGATGAACACCGATCCGTTTTTGGGTGTGATCGCTCAGACCCTGCCCCCGGATGTTCTGCTCGGCACGCACGGCACGATCCCCGGATATGGGACCGCCCTGGTCGTGTTCGGTCATGCGTCGATTCCCCTTGATGCCGCGTACCGGCACCACCGCGATTGTTTTGCGGCTTGACATAGGTCATGGCTGCGACTGCAACGCTGAAATACACCGGCGGTTCCCGCCCGGCGGAACGGAGCCCGTCAAACCGCGTTGTGGCGGGAGCGGCCAAGCACGGCAAAGCCAAGGGGATAGTATGTCGACAGCCCAACTCGTGGTGCAGCACCTGCCGTATCTGCGCCGCTACGCACGGGCGCTGACGGGCAGTCAGGTCGCCGGTGACGCTTACGTCGCGGCCACACTCGAGACCCTCGTGAACGAGCCCGAAACACTCGGCCGCAGCGCCAATGTCAAAGCCGATCTCTTCCGCGTCTTCACGCGCATTTGGAACTCCCTTTCGGTGAACGGCCAGAGCGATCAGGTGCAGCACGATCTGCCGGCCGAGGTCAGGCTCGGCCAGATCACGCCGCTGCCGCGCCAGGCCTTCCTCCTCTCGTGCCTCGAAGGCTTCTCCGAGGAGGACGCGGCCATCATCCTCGACGTCGATGTCAGCCAGGTGCGCGACCTCGTCGATGAGGCAGGCCGTGAACTGGCTGCCGACATGGCCACCGAAATCCTCATCATCGAGGACGAGCCGCTGATCGCCATGGATCTCGAGGCGTTGGTCGAAGGGCTCGGCCACAACGTCATCGGCGTGGCGAGGACCCGCACGGAAGCGATCAAGATCGCGTCCGAAGGCACCCGTCCGGGCCTCATCCTCGCCGATATTCAGCTCGCCGACGGCAGCTCGGGCTTGGATGCGGTGAACGACCTGCTGAAGACGTTCGAGGTTCCGGTGATCTTCATCACCGCCTATCCGGAGCGCTTCCTCACGGGCGAGCGTCCGGAACCGGCCTTCCTCATCGCGAAGCCGTTCCAGCCCGCCAATGTCTCGGCGGTGATCAGTCAGGCGCTGTTCTTCCAGCAGAGTGCCCGTCGGCGTGAGATCAAATCGGCCTGAGGCCGCGGACCGGATCGGCCTGCACCCCGAACGGAACGAGGAGCCCCGGCAGCGCCGGGGCTTTTTTGCGCGCTATCGGTCGAGACCCACCCACGAAAAAACGGGCCGGAGATCACTCTCCAGCCCGTCGAAAAGGTTCCGGCCTATGCACAAGGGGATGCGGGGGGAGGACCAGGCGGCCGGGGTATCCAAGAAACGATCGGACGCCTATCCCGTTCCAAACGTGCAACCTTGGCCGTGAGTTTTTCTTAGCGGGATGGCTTTTTCGTCACAGTCCCCCACGGGCAACCCTTCTAATTTTCGTCAAATGCGAATGATCCCTAACAGTCAAACTACCAGCTCCGGATCAATTCGGAACAGTGGAGGAACCGACAACTCCGATCCGCGTTTGACCAATATCCTGTCAAGCTCCTTTCGGAGATTACGACGATGTTTCGGTCAGGCTTCCTTCTCAGTGTCAGCGGACCTGCGGCGCTCCTGACCGTCCTGATCCAGCCGACCGTGCAGCAGGTAGCCGACTCCTGGTCGCCCTCCCTCCCTCACGCGGTCTCATTGGCCAAAGTGCAGGACCTGCCCGGGCAACGCGCTGCCTCCCTCGCCATAAGCCCGGTCCATTTCGCGTCGGTAACGCGTCCCGACGTGCGGCCGAATCCCTCCATGGCGCAGCAGGGCGGTCGGACGGCGAGTGAGAAAGATCAGCCCAAAGTACGACGCTTGATGCGGGAAGGTTGTGAAGGGGCAATCAGCTCCCTGGCCGGGCCCGAGGCTCGGCGCATGCTTCCTGGCCGCTGCATCTCTTGATGCATCACAGGTATCTGCTCGTTACATCTCTATAGTACACTTCGTATGAAAAAGGGCTCCATCCGAATAGGAAGGAGCCCGATTGTTCGTTTTGATTGTCGTGAAAAAGCGGGGCTCCGTGCGGAGCCCCGGGGGTATGGGTCTTAGTCGTCGCCTGGACGACCGGTACCGGTGGATTGCCCGCCTTTACGACCGGCCGACGAAGCGAGTTCTCGGTCCTGGGAGAACGAACGCTTTTCCGCCGGCACGCTCCGCCCGCCCTTGCTCGCGATCTCGCGCTGCCGTTCCAGATCCATTGAGGCAAAGCCCCGCTTCGAGGTGGAATTTCCTGATGGCACCAGCGCCTCCTCAACATTGCTCTCGCTACCGGGACAACCTTTGCCAATATCGATTGTTCCTCCGCCAAGATCGGCAGCCAAGTTCAGCGGGTTTCACCATCGCCCCGAACTAAGCGTGGCCGTACAAGCGTGGCTGTAGAGGTGGGCGTCGGAATCGATCGGGTGCCCGGTCCGTAGTCACGTAGGGGCGTCATCCCGCCCCGAACCGGCGCCGGGGCTGGACAATCCCCACGCAAATCGCGTGGATAGGAAGCGCCCATCGATCGCCCGCGCGAGGGGGAGAGCGCTGAAAGATCTTCCGATGCCGATCAGCACGTTGCGCCGCCGATGACTCTCGACACCGAGGTCTCCTCCTTACGTCAGGTCCCGCTGTTTCGTGGCGTCGAGCCGTCGCGTCTGAAGCTCCTCGCCTTCACCAGTGAGCGGGTTCATTTCGAGGCCGGACAGGGGCTGTTCGCGCGCGGGGATGCGGCCGATGCCGCCTACCTAATCCTGGAGGGCGAGGCCGAGGTTTCCATCGACGGGCCGCAGGGCCCGTTTCGTCTGGCACTGCTCGGCGCCAATGCCTTGCTGGGCGAGATGGGAATTCTTGCCGATCAGCCGCGCTCGGCCACGGTGGCAGCGCTCAGCCCGATTACCGCCCTGCGGATCGACCGCACCGTCTTCCTCGAGCTGCTGGCGCAGTTCCCCCAGATCGGGATCGCCGTCATGCGAGAACTCGCCCTTCGCCTGGAGCAGACCAACCAGCAGCTCGCCCAGAGTCGGGGCTGATCACGCTTCCGGGTAGGTGATGAACTCCATCAGCGAGCCGTCGGGATCCCGGAAATAGACGCTGATGCCCGCGCCCGCCGCGCCGCTGCGCTCCACCGGCCCGAGTTCCACCGGCACGCCATGGGCGGCCAGGTGCGCGATCGCCCCCTCGATGGGGCCGGACCAGCGAAAGCACAGGTCGCTGTTGCCCGGCATCACCGGCCTGTCCGCCAGCGGCATCGCTTCGACGCCGGGGCCGTGGACATTGAGCTGCACCCCGCCGAAGCGATAGGCGGCTCCGACGGGACGGGCCAGGACCTCGGCCCCGAGCACGTCACGGTAGAAGGCCGTCGAACGCGACCAGTCCGAGACGTGGATCACGCAATGGTCGAGATGGATCGCAGGGCCGAGTTCCTGAATCACCTCCTCGATATCCGAAACCGGGAGAGTTTGGGTGGCGGCCATGGGGCTATCCTCGCTGTACGAACCGGACGATGTGGCCGGGATCGGCGCCGGATCAACGCCCTCAACGATCGGTGGTCGCCCTCGGGCGGGGTGCGAAACCACTGCGACAGGGCAAAACCCTCAGCGCGATCGTCCTGAGGGTTGCGACGGCGTCCCTGCTGCTTCCCGATACCTGCGGCTGGAAAGATACACCCTCCATGGCCGGGGACGGCTAGTCAGGACATCAGACTTCGACGCCGCCCATCATGGAGCCCGCCATGTCCACCCGCCGCCTCATCCTCGGCCTGCTCCTCATCGCCCCCTTGGCCGCCTGCAACGCGCGCGGGCCGGTCAACGTCGCCGCCGACGACGATGCGGCCTGGTACACGGGCACCATGCCGGACAAGCCGTTCGACGTGCCCATCGTCGACAAGTCGCGCCTCGATCCGAAGTACCGCCGCCAGATCGTGCGCTACACCGGTCCCGAGAAGCCCGGGACCATCGTGGTCGATATCGACAACCGGCAGATCGCCCTGGTGCAGGAGGATGGCACGGCGGTGCAGTACGGCGTCGGCGTCGGCAAGGCCGGGTTCTCGTGGAAGGGCGAAGCTCGCATCGCCCGCAAGGGAGTGTGGCCGGATTGGAGCCCCACCACCACCATGGTCTCCCTCAACCCGGACCTGCCGCGCACCCGCAAGGGCGGTCTCGACAATCCCCTCGGTGCCCGAGCGCTCTACCTCTACCAGGGCAACCGCGACACGCTCTTCCGCATCCACGGCACCAACGAGCCCTGGAGCATCGGCGAGCAGCTCTCGTCCGGTTGCGTGCGGATGCTGAACGAGGACATCGTCGACCTCTACGAGCGTGTTCCGGTCGGGACCCAGGTGCTGGTGAAGCGCAACGGCAAGTACCGGGTCTGAGCCAAGGACGGATTCTGAGCCATGACCATCACCATCGCGCATCTGCAGCCCCTCGTCGCCCTCGCGGCGGGGGTGCTCATCCTGCTGATCCCCCGGCTGCTGAATTTCATCGTCGCGGCCTACCTCATCCTCGTCGGGCTGATTGGCCTCGGGGTGTTTCGGGCGCTCTCCTGAGCCGGCGCGACGACCGACGGTGACAGACCGGGGAAACCGTCATGCGGGCCTGCGCTCCATGCCGCGTTCATCTTGCGTTGCAGCAGGAGATGGTCCAACCCGCCCGGTACGGTAGGCGCGTGGTTCGCGTTTCAATCTGCAACCGGATGGGTGACGATGGGCAAGTGGGTCTATTCCTTCGGGGACGGCAAGGCCGAGGGCCAGTCGTCCATGCGCAACCTCCTCGGAGGCAAGGGCGCGAACCTCGCCGAGATGTCGAATCTCGGTCTGCCGGTGCCGCCGGGCTTCACCATCACGACCGAGGTCTGCACGGCCTACTACGACAACGCTCAGACCTATCCGGCCGAGCTGAAGGCCGAAGTCGCAGCGGCCCTCGACGCCGTCGGTAAACTCACCGGCCGCGGTTTCGGCGATCCGAAGAATCCGCTCCTCGTCTCCGTGCGCTCGGGCGCCCGCGCTTCGATGCCCGGCATGATGGACACGGTGCTCAATCTCGGCCTCAACGACGTCACCGTCGAGGCGTTGGCCGAGGGTGCCGGCGACCCGCGCTTCGCCTACGATTCCTACCGTCGCTTCATCACCATGTATTCCAACGTGGTGCTGGGCGTGGAGCACCACGCCTTCGAGGAAGCCTTGGAGCATTACAAGGACGAGAAGGGCGTCAGCCTCGACACCGAACTCGGGGCCGAGGACTGGAAGCAACTCGTGACCAAGTACAAGGCCATCGTGAAGGCCGAGCACGGTTCGGACTTCCCGCAAGGGGCCGAAGATCAGCTCTGGGGCGCCATCGGCGCCGTGTTCGATTCATGGATGATCCCCCGTGCCAAAAAGTATCGTGAGCTGAACAACATCCCGGAGAGCTGGGGCACGGCCGTCAACGTCCAGGCCATGGTGTTCGGCAACATGGGCGACACCTCGGCCACCGGAGTCGCCTTCACCCGCAACCCGTCCACCGGCGAACGCGCCCTCTACGGTGAGTTCCTGATCAACGCCCAGGGCGAGGACGTGGTGGCGGGCATTCGCACGCCGCAGGACATCACCGAGAAGGCTCGGCTCGAGGCCAAGTCGGAAAAGCCGTCCATGGAGCGGGCGATGCCCGAATCCTACGCCGAGCTCGTGCGGATCTACGGTCTCCTCGAGACCCACTACCGCGACATGCAGGACATGGAATTCACCATCGAGAGCGGAAAGCTCTGGATGCTCCAGACCCGCAACGGCAAGCGCACGGCCAAAGCCGCGCTCCGCATCGCCGTCGATCTCGCGGCGGAAGGCCTGATCACCCAGGAGGAGGCCATCGGCCGGATCGAGCCGGCGGCCCTCGACCAGCTTCTCCACCCGACCATCGACCCCAAGGCCGAGCGCAAGGTCATCGCCTCGGGCCTTCCCGCCTCGCCGGGTGCCGCCACGGGCGAGATCGTGTTCAATTCCGAGGATGCCGAGGCCGCCCGCAAGGCCGAGCGCAAGTGCATTCTCGTGCGGATCGAGACGAGCCCTGAGGACATCCACGGCATGCACGCGTCGGAGGGCATCCTGACGACGCGCGGCGGCATGACCTCCCACGCCGCGGTGGTGGCACGGGGCATGGGCAAACCCTGCGTCTCGGGCTGCGGCACCGTCCGGGTCGATTACAAGGCCGGCACCCTGTCGGTGGCCGGCACGGTGCTGAAGGCGGGCGACAGGATCACCATCGACGGCTCCACCGGTCAGGTGCTGCTCGGCGAGGTGGCGATGCTGGAGCCGTCCCTGTCGGGCGAGTTCGCCACCCTGATGGGGTGGGCCGACGCGGTTCGCACCATGAAGGTCCGGACCAACGCAGACACCCCCACCGACGCCCGCGCCGCGCGCAATTTCGGCGCCGAGGGCATCGGCCTGTGCCGCACGGAGCACATGTTCTTTGAAGGCGACCGCATCGTCGCCGTCCGCGAGATGATCCTGGCCGACGACGCCGAAGGGCGCCGCTCGGCGCTCGCCAAGATCCTGCCCTACCAGCGCCAGGACTTCGCGGAGCTGTTTACGATCATGTCGGGCCTTCCCGTCACGATCCGCCTGCTCGATCCGCCGCTGCACGAGTTTCTCCCGCACACGGACGAAGAGGTGCGGGATGTGGCGACCAGCATGGGCGTGTCGGAGGACAAGCTGCGCCGCCGGATGACGGAGCTGCACGAGTTCAACCCGATGCTGGGCTTCCGTGGCTGCCGCCTCGCCATCGCCTTCCCGGAAATCGCCGAGATGCAGGCCCGCGCCATCTTCGAGGCCGCCGTCCAGGCCGCCAAGGAGACCGGCGCCCCGGTGACGTCGGAGGTCATGGTGCCGCTGGTCTTCACCAAGATGGAGTTCGACATCGTCAAGGCACGTATCGACGCCATGGCGAAGGCCGTTTCCGAGGAGACCGGCAGCGCCGTCGTCTATCAGGTCGGTACGATGATCGAGTTGCCCCGCGCGGCCCTGCGGGCGGGCGACATCGCCGAAACGGCGGAGTTCTTCTCCTTCGGCACCAATGACCTGACCCAGACGGCCCTCGGCATTTCCCGCGACGATGCGGCGACCTTCCTCGGAGCCTACACCCAGAAGGGAATCCTGGCGGCCGACCCGTTCATCTCCATCGATCAGGAGGGGGTGGGTGAACTCGTGCGTATCGGCGTCGAGCGCGGCCGAGCCGTCCGTCCGGACATCAAGCTCGGCATCTGCGGCGAGCATGGCGGCGACCCCGCCTCCATCGCCTTCTGCCAGGAGGTCGGCCTCGACTACGTGTCGTGCTCGCCCTATCGCGTGCCGATCGCCCGTCTGGCCGCCGCGCAGGCGGCCCTGGCCGCCCGCGATAAGGCCAAGAAGGCCTGACGCAAAGGCTTGATCTCGCCCCTCCCGGGTGGCTCCACGCCGCTCAGGAGGGGCATGGCAAATTCCGTTCAACAAATTGTCGAAAACGCGGCGAACCGATTTCGTGCCGGCACGTTCAGTGCTAGTGCCGAACCGTTGCGCGGGGATTCCAGCTCATTGGGGCGGCTGCCATCGCGTGGGAACGCCGGCCATGATCGATACGACGCCCACTCCCTTGTTTCTCAACGAAAATCCCGCCGCCGTCCCGATTCCGAGGGTGGTCCAGCAGGTCTATCTCTGGGGATTTGGCGGCCTTGCGACGCTCGCGCTTCTGGTGTTCGCCGTGGCTACCCAGAGCGGTGCCGATGCCGAGCGGATCGCCGGTATGCGGAACGGTGGCGACACTGCTCCAGCCGCCCTGGTGAAGGCTTTCGCCGTGATGCATGGGCGACCCGGAACATTTTGAACCAAGCGTTGCGAAGCGAGCTTAACCGCTCCGCAACCATGCCACGCGATCATGCCGGAACCGGATGCCGCACACGGAAGCCTTTCGCAGGTGACGTGAACGCCAGGCCGGACCAGTGTTGCGGTGCGTGGAACGGTTGGCGTGGGCACGAAACGGGTTAGACGGGATTCGAGCCTGCGCTGGCTCAGCGCCGCCATGGCGCCCTGGGCCGCCGGCATCGGCTTCCTGGTGTCATTCACGGCAACCGCCGGTACGGAGGGCACGACACGGCTGATCGTGCGGGACGCACGCATCGCGCCGGTTCTGCCGCCGGGCACACCGTTGTTCGGCCGCGGCGGGAAGCTGCATGCCGATGGGGTGAGGGCAGCTCTCTACGCCGATCCGGAGATACAGGGCGCGGCTTCGGTCCTGACCGCGACTCTCCCCGGTTCGGTCAGCGGCGTGCTCTCGCCCGGCCCGGCCATCTGGAACCCCGATCTCGAACCGGATCTCGGCTTCGTCCCGCCGCGGGCGGACGGGGAGGGGGCCATCGAGACCGGTGACGGATCGACGCCGGCGATTCCGCGCGCCGTCGCCCTGTCTTCGACCACCCCGGCCCCGGCCGACGCGACGCCCATCGAAGTCGCGGCCGCGAACCTCGCCATTCCGGGCTTCTCGCCGCGCCGCGATGCCACCGAACTCGCCATGCCCGACAGCGCCCGCCATCGCTACGCCGACCTCATCGGCCCCGACGCCCTCGACCGTGAGCAGCGCTGCCTCGCCGAGGCAGTGTATTTCGAGGCCCGCAGCGAGCCCGAGGACGGCCAGGCGGCCGTCGCGCAGGTGGTCCTCAACCGGGTGAAAAGCGGGCTCTATCCGAGCAATGTCTGTGGCGTCGTCTATCAGAATCGCCACCGCTACATGGGATGCCAGTTCTCCTTCGCCTGCGAGGGAAAATCGCTCCGCATCACCGACGGTCCGTCATGGCAGTCGGCCACCCGCATCGCCAGCGCGGTGATCGAGGGGCGGACCTACCTGAGTGAGGTGGGAGGCGCGACGCATTACCATGCGGATTACGTGAAACCCGGCTGGTCCCGACGCCTGCGCAAGATGGATGTCATCGGGCGGCACATCTTCTACCAGCTCAAGCGCGGGCAGACTTGAACCCGCTCTGGTTCCTTCGATTTTTACCTAAGTAGCGCAAACCCTAAGTAGTCCTAAGCTTAGGTTAACTTTACCCTGAATCTCAATTCGGCTTGCTCCGAGGGCAACTTGGCTGCCTCAGATACGTCGAGATGCGCGCACCCGAATGGCGCCATTTCGCCCGTATCCGCCTTTCAGCCCGAGGAAACCCGCATGACCGCGCCGGTCACCCGACTCATTCCGCTCGCCACCGCCATCGCCGGCGCCGTCCTGCTCGCTTCCTCCGCCCAGGCGGGGGGCTGCGGGGGGGCCGAGTGCTACCGCCACGTCTCGACGCCCCCGGTCTACGGCGCCGTATCCGAGCGCGTTCTCGTTCGCCCGGCCGAGACGGTCTACCGGACGGTGCCCCCCATCTACGAAACCGTGTCGGAACGCGTCGTCGTCAGCCCCGGCGGCCGGGTCTGGCAGACCAGCCGTGACGCCTACGGCGAGCTTGTCGGCTGCTGGGTGAACGTGCCGCCGCAGTATTCCGTGCGTCACCGCCGGGTGCTGGTTCAGCCCGCCCAGTCGATCCCGGAGACGATTCCGGCCGAGTACGCGAGCGTGCGCCGCCGCGTCCTCGTCCAGCCCGCCCGCGCGGGCTGGGTGCCGGCGAATGACGGCACCGGCGGCGGTTATCCCGGCGTCTATGGCCCCCGGATCGGATCGATTCCGGATGCCGTCGGCATCGCCGGCGCCAGCTCGGCCGACATCGGTGTCGGCCTCGGCTTCTCATCGGGCAGCATCTACGACGGCTATTGAGATGGACGGCGCCCCGGCGGGCCTTTCCGGCCGGGGCGCTTGATTCGAGGCGGGTTCGCCACACCTCCCTGATGGAACGGGAGGCGCGCATGGACCGATTCAAGGCGTGGGTGGTCGAGAAGACCGAGACGGGACAAGCCCTGACGTTCCGCGATTTCGACGCGGCCGACCTCATGGACGGCGACGTCACCGTCCGGGTCACCCATTCGACGGTGAACTACAAGGACGGACTCGCCATGACCGGGCGCTCGCCCGTGGTGCGCCGCTTCCCCATGATCCCGGGCATCGATTTCTCAGGGATCGTCGAGACCTCGTCTCACCCCGACTACACCTCCGGCGACGCCGTGATCCTGACGGGTTGGGGCGTTGGCGAGAGCCACCTCGGGGCCTATGCCGAGCGGGCGCGGGTGAAGGGCGACTGGCTCGTACCCCTACCGGGTGGTTTGGGCGCCAACGAGGCCATGGCCATCGGCACGGCCGGCTACACGGCCATGCTCTCCCTCATGGTTCTGGAGCACCACGGCGCGAGACCCGGCGATGGACCCGCTCTGGTCACCGGTGCGTCGGGTGGCGTCGGCTCCGTCGCGGTGGCGCTGCTCGCCCGAGCGGGATGGCACGTCATCGCGTCCACGGGCCGGACCGACGAGGCGGACTACCTGCGCGGCCTCGGCGCCGCCGAGATCCTCGACCGCACCGAACTCTCCGCTCCGGGCAAGCCGCTCGCCAAGGAGCGCTGGGCCGTCGCCATAGACGCCGTCGGCTCGGTCACCCTCGCCAACGTGCTCGCCGGCACGAAATCCGATGGCGCCGTGGCCGCCTGCGGCTTGGCTCAGGGCATGGATCTGCCGACTTCCGTGGCGCCGTTCATCCTGCGCGGCGTGTCGCTCCTCGGCATCAACAGCGTGACGACGCCCCTGCCGAAGCGCCGCGAGGCCTGGACGCGCCTCGCCCGAGATCTCGACCGCGCGGCCCTCGCCGCCATGACCACGACAGTGCCCTTGGCCGAGGTCGATCGCCTTGCCGAGCGGATTCTGGCCGGCGCGGTGCGCGGCCGGACCGTGGTGACGGTCCCTTGAGCGGAACTTAGCCGTGCCGGGATGCATTGCTGGTTTCATGAGCAGTGCATTTGTCAAAGAGACCGAGGGCGGCGAAGCCTTCGAGGATCTCCCCGATCGCCCCATCTCCGAGCATCCGAATTTCGTCACCCCCGAGGGAATGGCGCAGATCGAGGGCGAGGTCGCACGCCTGCGCGATGCGTTCTCGGCCCTGACGCCCGATGCCAAGGCGGAAGAGTCCCGCGTGACCCGCGACCTGCATTACTGGACGGCGCGGCTGGGTTCGGCCCAGCTCGTCGAAGTCGAGCCCGGCGACGTGGTGCGGTTCGGCTCCACGGTGACCATCGCCCGTGAGGACGACAGCCGCCAGACCTTCCGTATCGTCGGCGAGGACGAGGCCGATCCGACCAAGGGCAGCCTGTCCTACGTTTCCCCCATGGCGCGCGCTTTGACGGGCAAGGGCGTGAGCGACACCGTCACGGTAAATGGTCAGGATATCGAGATCATTGAGACGAAGTAGATCTCCCCTCGATCCGGGGGCGTAGGGCGACGATTTCCTCCGTCATGAAATCCATGAAGGCCCGGACCCGCGCGGCGTGGCGCAGGTCCGGATGGGTCAGGAGCCATAGGCCGGCGGAAAGCTCCGGCATGTGGTCCGACAGCCGAACCAGGTCCGGCCGTCCGTGGGCCGACCAACAGGGCAGGGGGCCGATGCCGATGCCCGCTTCCACCGCCTCGCGCAAACCCAAGACCGTATTCAGGGTGAGGACCACCCGCTCGGCGGGCGCACGCCCTTCGAGAAAATGTGCGAAACGTCCGCCCGCCACACCGTCGCCCGGCACGACCCACGGGCACCCATCCATCGGTTTGCCGGTGAAGTCCGACCGTCCATAGACCGCCCAGGCGATGGTCGCGAGGCGACGCCCCACCAGGGACGCGGACGGCGCGTCGCTGGCGCGCAGGGCCACGTCGGCGTCGTGGCGGGATAGGTTGAGGGTTTCCTCCGCCACGAGGAGGTGCAGGCGAATGCGCGGATGGCGTGCGGAGAAGCGCGCCAGGATCGGCATCAGCATGTCGGCGACGAGGCCCGCCGGGGTCGTGATCCGAAGGTCACCGGCGGGGCTGCGATCCTGCCCGGCGAGTTCGCGCGTAAAGCGCGCGACTTCGGCCTCCATGCGGACGGCGGCCTCCACCATGACGACGCCCGGCGCCGTCGGCACGTAGCCGGCGCGGTGGCGGTCGAACAGGATGATACCGAGGACTGCCTCGATCCCGGCGAGGCGGCGGAACGCCGTCGAGGGGTTGATACCGAGATGCTCGGCCGCCCGCGTCAGGCCGCCATGTTCGGCGACGCTGCGTACGAGGCGGAAGTCGTCCCAGTCCATTAGGCGTACTCAACTCGTGCATTTTTGCAAAGACCGCTTTGCAGAACGGGGCGTTTTCGCAAGGGTGCTTCTAGGCGATAAGGCCTGGTGAAACGTAAGCCGGCCCCGATGGGGTCGGACCATGCCAACCGTCGGGAGACGACACGATGACCAAAGTTCTGGTGCTGTACTATTCGTCGTGGGGCCACGTGGAAAAGATGGCAGAGGCCGTTGCCGAGGGTGTCCGCGAGGCCGGCGCCGAGGTGACGATCAAGCGCGTGCCGGAATTGGTGCCCGAAGAGGTCGCCCGCCAATCGCACTACAAGCTGGATCAGGCCGCCCCCATCGCCACCGTGGACGAGTTGCCGGACTACGATGCCATCATCTTCGGCACTCCGACCCGCTACGGCAACATGGCCGCACAGATGAAACAGTTCATCGACCAGACCGGCGGCCTGTGGGCCAAGGGCGCCCTTGTCGGGAAAGTCGGCTCGGCCTTCACCTCGACGGCGAGCCAGCACGGCGGTCAGGAAACGACACTGACGAGCTTCCATACGGTACTCTTGCACCACGGCATGGTGGTGGTCGGCTTGCCCTACGCCTTCCAGGGCCAAATGGGGGTCGACGAGGTGAAGGGCGGCTCGCCCTACGGCGCCACCACCCTCGCGGACGGCGACGGCTCGCGTCAGCCGAGCGCCGCGGACTTGGCCGGTGCCCGCTATCAGGGCCGCCATGTCGCCGGCATCGCCGCCAAGCTCGCCGGCTGAGCGTCCAAGAAAAAAGGCTCGGATCACTCCGAGCCTTGTAAGGGAAAAGGCCATTTGGGGGCTGAACTGGCCTTCGTAATCAGCGAACGGGCCATCACTGCGATAAGTTCCGGTCCGGTGAAAAAATTTATCGCGGCGCAGCGGCCCTGCGCAGACGGTCGTTGATCGCCTCGCCGAGGCCCGTCTCCGGGATCGACGCCACGGCGATGGAGGCGGCTCCCGACGCATCGAGGGAGCGCAGGGCCGAAAATAGGTTCGCAGCGGCCTCGGCGAGATCGCCCGCCGGGCTGAGATCGAGCCGAGCCAGAACCTCTACGGTCTCGGGGATTCCACCGAACGCCAGTACCGCTTCGTCCGGCGCGGCACTCACGGCGTGAAGTCGGACGCGGGCACGGGGCGCGTAGTGAGAGGCGAGGAGCCCCGGTCCGATGGGAACCGGGGCGGTGCCCGGGTCCGCGTCGGCAAGATGGTATCCCAGCACCCGTTCCAGCGCGGCCCGCGTCACGCCACCCGGCCTCAGCAGGCGTGGGGGGCCTCCAAGACACGCAACCACCGTCGATTCCACCCCCACCGGCGCCGTCCCGCCATCGAGGACGGCGGAAATCCGCCCGTCGAGGTCGGCCAGCACGTGCGCCGCGCAGGTAGGACTCACCCGGCCGGACCGGTTGGCGGACGGCGCCGCCACCGGGCGGCCAACTCGAGCGAGGAGATCGCGGGCGACGGCATTACCGGGCACCCGGAGCGCAACGCTTGCAAGGCCGGCACGGGCGAGGTCGCAAACGGTGCAATTGGGCCCCGCCGGGACCACGAGGGTGAGGGGACCGGGCCAGAACGCTTTGGCCAGGGCCAGGGCAGCATCATCGAACACGCCCTGCGCCTGCGCGGAAGCGAACTCCGCCACGTGCGCGATGAGAGGATTGAAGCGCGGTCGCTCCTTAGCGGCGTAGATGCGGGCCACGGCCACCGGATCGGAGGCGTCGGCGCCGAGCCCGTAGACGGTCTCCGTCGGGAAAGCGACGGTGCACCCGGAGCCGAGGAACCGCGCGGCCTCCGCGATCCCAGCCGCGTCAGCCAGGAGGCGAAGGCTTGACCCGAGATCGTTCATATCTAAACTATCCCTGGAAACCGACCGGGCGCTCCGCGTCCCACGTCTACGGAGCGAACGTAAGTCGTTGCGTGTTCGAGGCTTACCCGCGCGTGGGGCTGCGTCGACGCCAGGGGGTGCTCTAGCGCCGGGCCGGCCGTTGCGTCAAACCGGGTCCCGAACGAGACGCCAAGCGCGCAAAGCGCAACACAAGAAGACGGTTCGAGGGAGCCCCATGACCTACCGCGCCCCGGTTTCCGAGATGCTGTTCGCCCTGCGCCACGTCGCCGGGCTCGATACGGTACTGGGGGACGACCTCACCCCCGACGACGCCCGGACGATTCTCGACGAGGCGGCCCGCATCGCCGACGAAGTCATTGCTCCGTTGAACCGGTCCGGCGACCGCCACGGCACGCCGTTCGTGGACGGGGCGATCACGACGGCGCCGGGCTGGCGCGACGCCTACCGGACCTGGACGCAGGGCGGCTGGAACGGTCTCTCGGCCGATCCGGACCACGGCGGCCAGGGCCTGCCGCTGCTGCTCAACGCCGCCTGCACCGAAATGTGGAATGCGGCCAGCATCGCGTTCGGCCTGTGCCCTCTGCTCACCGCCGGCGGTATCGAGGCCCTGGCGCAGCACGGCTCCGAGGAGCTGAAGGCGCGCTACCTCGGCAGGCTCGTCTCGGGCGAGTGGACCGCGACCATGAACCTGACGGAGCCGCAGGCCGGCTCGGATCTGGCCCTTCTGCGCAGCCACGCGGAGCCCGTCGGCGACGGCCGCTACCGCATCTTCGGCTCGAAGATCTACATCACCTATGGCGAGCACGATCTCACCGACAACATCGTCCACCTCGTGCTCGCCCGGCTCAAGGACGCGCCGGCCGGCACGCGCGGGATCTCGCTGTTCCTCGTGCCGAAGATCCTGCCCGACGGCAACGGCAACGACCTGCGCTGCTCCGGCATCGAGCACAAGCTCGGCATCCACGGCTCGCCGACCTGCTCCATGGCCTTCGGCGACCAGGGGGGCGCCATCGGCTGGCTCATCGGCGAGGAGAACCGCGGGCTCGCCTGCATGTTCACGATGATGAACTCGGCCCGGCTCAACGTCGGCCTCCAGGGCGTCGGCATCGCCGAGCGGGCAACGCAGGGCGCCCTGGCCTATGCCCGCGAGCGCCGCCAAGGAAGAGCGCCGGGCGCGCAGGGTCCGAGCGTCATCGTCGAGCATGCCGACGTCCAGCGCATGCTGCTCACCATGAGGGCCTACACGGCGGCCGCGCGCGGAATCTGCTATCTCACGGCCGCGGCCCTCGACGGGGCGAAAGGGCCGGAGGGGCAGGCCGCCCACGACCGCGCCTCCCTCCTGACCCCCGTCGCCAAGGCGTTCTCCACGGACATCGCCAACGAGGTCACGTCGCTCGGGGTGCAGGTCCATGGCGGCATGGGCTTCGTCGAGGAGACGGGCGCGGCCCAGCACATGCGCGACGCGCGCATCCTCGGGATCTACGAGGGCACGAACGGCATCCAGGCCATCGACCTCGTCACCCGCAAACTGCCGCTCAAGGGCGGCGCCACGGTCCGCGCCCAGATCGCGTCCCTGCGCCGGGTGGCGGAGGGGCTCATGAAGGATGCCGACCCGGCCTACGGCCATCTGGGTGCGCGCCTGCGCGCCGGCATCGAAAGCCTCGACCGGGCGACGAGCTTCCAGCTGGCGGCGCTGGCCTCAAACCGGCCGGAAACGGCGCTGGCCGGGGCGACGCCGTACCTGCGCCTGTTCGGCCTCGTCCAGGGTGGAGCCTGCCTGGCACTGGAAGCCCGCGCCGCGCGGGCCGCCCTCCAGGCCGGTGAGACCGACCCGGCCCATGCCGGGCGCATCGCCCTGGCGCGGTTCTTCGCCGAGAACGAACTGACGGCGGCGGCCGGCCTCGCCGACAGCGTCATCGACGGCGGTGCCTTCACCGAGGCGGCGGCCCTGGCCCTGGCGGGTTAGCGCGAAACCCCTTTCCCTCTGCGGGAGGGGCACGCAGCGGACGGCGAGACCAGCAAGGAACCATCATGACCGAGCACGTCGTCATCGAGGATACCGGCAGTGTCCGCCTCATCCGCCTCGACCGGCCCGACAAGCTGAACGCGCTGACCAGCGCCATGTACGATGCCCTGCGTGAGGCCCTGGCGGAGGCCGACGGGTCGGAGGCCATCGGCGCCGTTGTGTTTTCGGGGGCGCCCGGGGCGTTCAGCTCCGGCAACGACCTGTCCGATTTCGTCGAGGCCTCCCGGCATCCGTTCGAGAACTCGCCCGCCCTGCACTTCATCCGCCAACTCGCCCGGACCCGGACGCCCATGGTGGCGGCCGTGGACGGGGTCGCGGTGGGCATCGGCGCGACGCTGACCCTGCATTGCGACCTCGTCTACGCCAGCCCGGCGGCGCGCTTCCGCATGCCGTTCGTGGAACTCGGCCTCGTGCCGGAGGCCGGTTCGAGCTACCTGCTGCCGCGCCGCATTGGCTTGCAGCGGGCGACGGAGGTCCTGCTGTTCTCCGAACCCTACGATGCCGACGAGGCCGTGCGCCTCGGTCTCGTCAACGCCGTCATCCCGGCCGATCTGCTCCTCGACCACGCCCTCACCAAGGCCGGCCGCCTCGCCGCACTGCCGAAGGGGCCGATGCACGCCACCCGCGCGCTCATCCGCGGCGATCAGGCCGCCCTGGAGGCGGCGGTCGAAACCGAGGCCGTGGCATTCGAGACGCGCCTGCGCTCGCCCGAGGCTCAAGCCGCTTTCGCGGCTTTCCTCAACCGCTCCCGCAAGACGTGACCCTGGCCCCCGACCTCCGGACTAAGATCTGCCTCGTCGCCGGGGCCTCGCGGGGCGTCGGGCGCGGGATCGCGCAGGCGCTCGGCGAGGCCGGCGCCACGGTGATCGTCACCGGGCGCTCCAGCGAGACCGGGCCGCGCACGGACGGACGGCCCGAGACCATCGAGGACACCGCCCGGATCGTCGACGCCGCCGGTGGCACCGGCCACCATTACCTCTGCGACCACACCAGCGAACGGGCCGTCGACACCCTGGTCCACTGGGCCCTGCGCCGCTTCGGCCGGATCGATGTTACGGTCTCCAGCGTCTGGGGCGGTGCCGAGGGCTACGATGGCGAGCGCTACCCCGATGGCGCCGCCTGGGGCACGCCGTTCTGGCGCCGCTCGGCCGAACCGCTTTCGGAGTTCTTCGGCAGTGGGCCTTACCCTGGCCTCCTCCTCGCCCGCGCCGTGGCACCCGCCATGGTGGCGGCGAAGGCCGGCCTCGTCGCCTTCGTGTCGTTCGACACCGGCCCCGGCTACCTCGGCGACGTGTTCTACGATCTCGCCAAGGCGACCACCAACCGTCTCGCCTTCGCCTGCGCCCAGGAACTGGCGCCCCACGGCGTCACGGCGCTGGCCCTGTCGCCGGGCTTCGTCCGCACGGAGCGGGTGGTCGATCTCGGGCACGCCGATCGGGCCACGGAGACCCCGCTTTATGCGGGTCGGGCGCTCGCGGCACTCGCCGCCGACCCGGACATCGCGGCCCAGGCCGGACGCATCCTGCATGCGGGCGATCTCGCCGCCCATTACGGCTTCACCGACGCCGACGGCACCCGGCCGACGCGCTTCCAGATCGGCCCTTGAGAGGACGTCCGCCATGACAGGATCATTGAAGGGCAAGACGCTGTTCATCACCGGCGCCTCGCGCGGCATCGGCCTCGCCATCGGCCTGCGAGCGGCCCGGGACGGCGCCAACGTCGCCATCGCGGCCAAGACCGACACGCCGCACCCCAAGCTCGAAGGCACCATCCACACGGCCGCCGCCGCCATCGAGGCGGCCGGGGGGAGGGCGCTACCCCTGCTGGTGGATGTCCGCGACGAGGTCAGCGTCGCCGCCGCCATCGAGAGAACCGCGAAAACCTTCGGCGGGATCGACATCGTCGTGAACAACGCCAGCGCCATCTCGCTGACCCGCACACCCGAGACCGAGATGAAGCGCTTCGACCTGATGCATCAGATCAACACGCGCGGAACCTACATGGTCTCGAAATACGCGATCCCGCATCTGGAAAAATCCGAGAACCCCCACATCCTGATGCTGTCGCCGCCCCTCGACATGGCGGAGAAGTGGTTCGCGCCGCATCTCGCCTACACCGTGGCGAAGTTCGGCATGTCGCTCTGCGTCCTGGGACTCGCCGGCGAACTCCGGCGCCAGGGCATCGCGGTGAACGCCCTGTGGCCGCGCACCACCATCGCGACGGCGGCCGTGCAAAATCTTCTCGGCGGCGAGGCCCTGATGCAGGCGAGCCGCACGCCGGAGATCATCGCCGATGCGGCCCACGCCCTTTTCAGTCTCCCCGCCCGCACAAACTCCGGCCGTTTCCTCATCGACGACAGTTTCCTGGCGGAGCAGGGTGTCACGGACTTTACAAAATACCGCGTCACACCCGACATCCCCCTTGCTCCGGACTTCTTCGTGCCGGATGCGAGTCCACCGCCTCCCGGGGCCTTCGCCTGAGACGTAACGCGTGATCTTCATTCACCAGCCGGTCGCCGGCGCCGGGCAGACCCTGCTCGAGCGCCGTTCCCTCGAACTGCAGGACCCGATCCCCGACGACACCGTGTGGCTCGACATGATCCGCCCGACCCGGGAGGAGGATCTCAAGGTCGAAGCGTTCATGGGCATCTCCGTGCCGACCCGCGAGGAAATGAAGGACATCGAGCCCTCCGAGCTCCTCTACGTCGAGGACGGCGCGCGTTACATGACCGGCCGGGTGCTGAGCAAGGTCAGCGACGGCGACGAGCCGGGGCTTGCCGGCATCACCTTCATCCTGCGCGGCAACCGCCTCGTCACCGTGCGCTACGAGGAGCCGCAGGCGTTCCGGATGTACACCCAGCGCGCCGGGCGCTCCACGGGCAACGGCCCCTCCGCCGTGCCGTCGGGCGAGACCATCCTGGCCGGTCTCATCGAGACGGTCATCGACCGGGCCGCAGACGTGCTCCAGCTCCAGGGCGAGCGCATCGATCGCCTCTCGGGCAAGATCTTCGAGGAGAAAGCCGACCCGTCGGCCCGCAACACGGCCCTGCAGGACACCTTGCGCGCGCTCGGGCGCCACGGCGACCTCATCTCGAAGCAGCGCGAAAGCCTCGTTTCCATGGAGCGCATCCTGCTCTCGCTCTCGGCCACCTACCGCACCGCCAAGGCGCCGCGCGAGCTGCGCGAGGACGTGCGTTCGACCCTGCGCGACCTTCAGTCGCTCGAGGAGCACGCCACCTTCCTGTCCTCGAAGATCCAGTTCCTCCTCGACGCGACCTTGGGCCTCGTGAATCTCGAGCAGAACAACATCATCAAGCTGTTCTCCGTCATGGCGGTGGTGTTCATGCCACCCACCCTCATCGCCTCGATCTACGGCATGAACTTCAAGGCGATGCCGGAACTCGATTGGAGCTTCGGCTATCCGATGGCCGTGGTGATGATGGTCGTCGCCGCCGTTCTGCCGTACGTGTTCTTCCGCTGGAAGAAATGGCTTTAGGCGATCTGGCGTCGTATCTGTCCGTTAACCGCGATCGGGCTACGCCGGACACGCCGTCAGCTTGACCACACCGGTGGATTCACGGCTGCCTTCGGAGAGCCGAGCATGCCGTTCAGGTCCACGACCATCCGCACGAAGCTGGTTGCGACGTTTGCCGTCGTCACGCTCTTCATCCTGGCCATCGGCATGCTAGGCCTTTCCGGCGTCGACCGGATCAACGGCCTGCTCACCGCCGTGCAGACCAATTGGCTGCCGAGCGTCCGGACGAGCGGGGAGATCGACGTCTCCATGGCCCGCTACACCACGAGCCTGCTGCGGGCGACGCAGACGACGGATGCCGGCGACCTTGCGAAGATCGAGGCGGATCTCGCCAAGCGACGTCAGCAGGTCTCCGAACGGTCCGACGCCTACGAGCCGCTGATCAGTTCGCCCGAGGAACGGGCGTTCTACGATACGTTCCGACGTGAGGCTAAAAGCTTTTTCGAGGCGGCCGACCGCATCGTGGGCGCGGCACGCGGTGCCGAACAGGGCAAGGCTTACGGGCTGTACACCTCCACCGCCGTCGAACCCCGTCGCCGGGCTTCCCTTGCCCTCGAGCAGATCATCGCCCTGAACAACATCGGTGCCGCCCAGGCGGAGTCCGAGGGCGCGGCCATCGCCGCCCGGACCCGGACCATTGCCATCGCGGCGGTCGCGGCGGCCGTCGTCATGGCCATCGGATTGGCGGCCCTCATCATCCGGGGCATCGCGAGCGGTATCGAGTCCGTGGTCCGCCCGATGACGGCCCTCGCACACGGCGACCTCGGGGTCACCATCCCGCATCAGGGCACCGGCACCGAGATCGGTCGCATCGCCGACGCCGTACAGCTGTTCAAGGACGGGCTCGTTCGGATGAAGGCGCTTGAAGGGGAAACGGCACTGGCCCGTGCCGGAGCGGAAGCCCAGCGGCGGCAGGGCATGCGCGATATGGCGGACGCCTTCGAGCGCTCGGTGGGCGGAATCGTCGGCTCGGTCGGTGCCGCTGCGACGGAATTGCAGGCCACCGCTCAGGCCATGACCGCGACGGCGACGCAGACCGGCGGTCAATCCGTCTCGGTCGCGGCCGCCGCCGAGGAAGCCGCCATCAACGTCCAGACCGTGGCGGCGGCGGCCGAGGAACTCGGTTCGTCCGTCCATGAGATCGGCCGGCAGGTTCAGGGCTCCGCAAGTCTCGCGGAGGCTGCCGTCCGCGAAGCCGGTGCCACCGCCGCCCTGGTTCAGGACCTCAGCAGTGCCACGGCGCGCATCGGCGACGTAGTCAAGCTCATCGCCGACATCGCCTCGCAGACCAACCTCCTGGCCCTCAACGCCACCATCGAGGCGGCACGGGCCGGCGAGGCCGGACGGGGCTTCGCCGTGGTCGCGGCCGAGGTCAAGGAACTCGCGAGTCAGACTGCGCGCGCAACCGAAGAAATCGGCAGCCAGATCGCACGCATCCAGGGCGCGACGGGTGAGAGTGTCACCGCCATCGCAGCCATCCGCGGCCGCATCGGTGAGATCAGCACCGTCGCCACGTCACTCGCGGCCGCCGTGGAGCAGCAGGGGGCGGCAACCCAGGAGATCGTCCGCAACGTGTCCCAGGCCGCGGCGGGAACGAGCGAAGTGACGATCAACATCAACGGCGTCGCGGCGGCAGCCGAGGAGACGGGGGCGGCGGCGTCCCAGGTGCTCGCCTCGGCTTCCGAACTGTCGCGCCAGTCGGAATTTCTCGGCGCCGAGATGAGCCGCTTCCTCGCCACCGTCCGCGCCGCCTGACCGACGTTCACGGGAAAGCTCGCAGAACGGGGAGTCCTGCTGGGAGACCGGAGTTGCTCCCGAACAGGATCAGCTCCCGAGCAGGACTTGCCCCATCGGCGCGGATTGCCGATGGTTCGCGCCATGTGCGGTCGCTACTTCACCCTCCAGGCGCCGGAAATCCATCGACTGTTCTACGGGTATGCCGAGGTGCCGAACTTCCCGGCCCGGTACAACATCGCGCCGACGCAGCCGGTGCCGATCGTGATCTCCGAGCGCGGGCGCCGGCATTTCCGCCTCGTGCGCTGGGGCCTGTGGCCGAGCTGGCTCAAGGACCCGAAGGGTTTTCCCCTCGTCATCAATGCCCGTGTCGAGACGATCCAGGAGAAACCGACCTTCCGCGGGGCGCTCCGTCACCGCCGCTGCGTTTTCCTTGCCGACGGCTTCTACGAATGGCGCCGCGAGGGTACCGGCAAGACCGCGACGAAGACGCCGTTCATGATCCGCCGCGCCGACGGCGCCCCCATGGCGCTTGCCGGCCTGTGGGAGAACTGGCTCGGGGCCGACGGGTCCGAGATCGACACGGCGGCCATCGTCACCACCGGTGCCAACGGGATGATGGCGGCGGTTCACGATCGGATGCCGGCGATCCTGTCACCCGATGAGATCGAGCCCTGGCTCGACACGCGGGGCGTAGAACCGGGCCCGGCCGCCGCCCTGTGCCGGCCCTGCCCCGACGACTGGCTGACGCTCGACCCCGTGAGTTCGCGGGTGAACGACGCCCGCAACGACGGGCCTGACCTCATCGTACCCGTTGCCAAGCCGAAGGGGACGCCGGAGCTTCCCGAAACCCCGGCAGCGGATCGACCGCGATCCAGCGACGAGGACGCGCAGGGCGCTCTATTCTGACGGGACCCGCGAGATAGCCGTCGGGCGAAAGCCCGCCCGTCATTCGGACGTTGCGTCGGTGGCTCAAAGGCGGCATCGCTCATGCGCCGCGTGGCGCGCCGAGCGGTCCATCGGCCGGTCCGGCCCCGTGCGAGCCTTTGAGGGAAGACGAGACCATGACGCCCGAGGAAATCACCGACCTGAACCGGGCGCGTGCCAGTCTGGCCCGGCAGCGCAGCGCCCTGTCGAAGCGCATCGGCGCCAGCGAACTCGCCGCCGCCTCGGCGGCGGAGGATCTAATGCGTATCCTGCTGGCCATCGAGGCCGTGGACCGGGCGCTGACCGATGCCGGCCAGCCCTACACACCGCCTATGGCCTGAGGTGAGACGCCAATGGACGACACGAAGGATTCCAACGGCACCAAGCTGGCCGATGGCGATTCGGTGACCCTGATCAAGGATCTCAAGGTGAAAGGCACCTCGACGACCTTGAAGCGCGGGACGCTGATCAAGAACATCCGCCTAACCGGTGATTCCGACGAGATCGAATGCAACGCCGAGAAGGTCAAAGGACTGGTGCTGAAGACGCAGTTCCTGAAGAAGGCCTGACGGCATCTTCCATGAATCCGCCGGACGATTCGCCCGGCGGGTGACGGATATCAGTCGCCCGTCACCGCGCTAGGCACACGGATGGGCGAGCGGGTCAGGCTGCGGATGGGCTTCAGGGGCCGGCCGGACTTCTCTGCGATGGCCCGGTCCTGCTCCTCGATGATCTCCCGAGCCGGCGCATCGCCGTCGAGGCCACCGAGGATCTCCATGGGGACGCGCCGGTTCGAGGCGCGGGACTCGTCCTCGTAGAGGACGTCGAACAGGACGGAGCCACGCTCCTGCGGTTTCGACTTCGTGCGCTTGGCCATGACGGAACGATGCTCGGACGATGGGAAGGGGATGGGCAAAAGCCAACGGCCACGGAGAGGCCGGAGGTGCGCGTACATCCGGCGTCACCCCAAACCGTCATCGTGGCCGTCTCCGGTCGAGCGACAGGAGTCGCGACCGGCATGACCCTCAAATGGGATCGCGGGAGGCGATTGGCAACCCGTCCGATCTCCGGCGCCACTTGGCACGCCGCATGCCGAGCGTCAGGATCACGCGCCGTGACAAGGGCGCGACTTCCGGGAGCCGGTATGACCGACAGACGACCATTGACCCGTTTCTCCGTCGCGCCCCTGAGTACCATGACCCGGCACCTCGCGGCGGTGGCCTCCGGGCGAGCCGAGCCCGACCGTGTCCTCACCGGTGCGCGCCTGCTCTCGACCTATTCCGAGCGCGTCCTGCTCGACCGCGAGGTGTGGATCGCTGGCGGGCGGATCGCGGCCGTGATGCCGGCGGGCACCTACCGGGGCGCGGCCGAGCGCGTCGACCTCGGCGGCGGCCTGCTGGCACCGGGCCTCGTCGATCCGCACCTGCACATCGAGAGCAGCATGGTGACGGCCTGCGCCTACGCGGAGGCGGCGCTTCTCAACGGGACCACCACCATCGTGTGCGACAGCCACGAGATCGGCAACGTGCTCGACGTGGACGGCATCGCGTGGATGCTGGAGGACGCCCGCCAGGCTCCGCTCAACATCTACCTCACGGTGCCCAGCACCGTGCCGGCGACGTCGCCCGCGCTCGAGACGGCCGGTGGTGACCTAACGGCGCAGAAGATTTCAGGCCTTTTCGACACTTGGCCGGAAGCGATCGGCTTGGGCGAAAAGATGGATTTCGTCGCCGTGTGCGAGGGCGATCCGCGCGCCCATGCCATCATCGCGGCATCCCTTGAGCGTGGACGCCCGGTCTCCGGCCACATCTACGGACGCGGCTTCGTCGCCGCTTACGCCGCCAGCGGCGTGACCGATACCCACGAAGCCATCGACCGGGACATCGCCGACGATCTTCTCGAGGCCGGCGTATGGATCTACCTGCGCGGCGGTCCGCCGACGACGCCGTGGCACAGCCTGCCAAAAGCCATCGGCACAGTGCTCGACTACGGCGCATCGGCCAAGCGCGTCTGCGTCTGTACCGACGACCGCGATGCACAGGACCTCCTGGCGTTCGGCCTCGATTGGGTCGTCCGCGAGGCCGTGCGCCTCGGCATCCCCAAAGCCCAAGCCTGGGCGATGGGGTCGCTTCATCCGGCGACCCGTTATGGCCTCGACGGCGAGATCGGCGGGCTCGGAGGCGGGCGGCGCGCCGACCTCGTGCTCCTCGACGACGATCTCGTTCCGCAAGCGACCTGGTACGGCGGGGAATGCGTGGTGAAGGACCGGGCGATCACCCAGCTCCTCGACGCGGCCCTTTCGGCCCCCTACCGCTATCCGGTCCCCGCCTACGCCACGGTGCACCTGCCCGATCCGCTGCCGGCCCTGACCCCCGCGCTCCCAACGGGCCCCGTCCGGGTCAACGCCATCCGTACCACGCTGCCGGGCATCGAACTCACCCACGAAGTGTTCGACCTCGCACCCGGCGCCGACTGGCCCGCGACGCTCGCCGACAACGATCTCACCTTCGTCACCGTGATCGAGCGTCACGGCCGGGCGGGCAACGTCGCGCACGGGCTCCTACGGGCGTTCGGGTTGAGGCGCGGCGCCGTGGCGAGCAGCGTCGGACACGATTCCCACAACATCATCGTCGCCGGCCTCGATCCGGTCGACATGCACGTGGCGCTCGATGCGATCCGCGGCATTCAGGGTGGGGTCTGCGTCGTTGAGGACGGCAGGGTCGTCGCCCTGGTACCCCTTCCGGTGGCCGGCCTCCTCTCCGACAAGCGCGTCACGGCGGTGGCCGAGGAGGTGCGTATCCTCAAGGAAGCCTGGATACGGGCGGGCTGCACCATCACGTACATGGGCTTCAACTTGATCCCACTTTCCGTAATTCCGGAAATCCGCATCACCGACAAGGGCCTCGTCCTCGTGCCCGGCATGCGGATCGTACCCCTGTTCGAGCCTGCCTGACCCGCGGGGCGCTTTTTTGCCGGCTCGGAAGGAACCGGGCTCGCGTATCAAAAGTTGTGAAAGCGGGTCTCAACAGCCTCGCTTCCTCCCAAGCCTCTCAACAGCCTGTTCGCCCCTCGCGGTGACGGGCTGCTTCTTTTTGGGCACTCATGCGTTGGGAGGCGGGGCCCGGTGATCGCCAGCCTCACGTCGATCGACGGCCCGTCCTCGGAGCGAACTCATGCGTAGCCTTCTCACCCTCGTCATCGTCGGCGCCATCGCGTTCATCCTCGTCGGCATGTACGTGGCGCCGTCGCAGCCCGAACTGCGAACCTGGTACCTGCGCAACGCCTGCGAGCATCTCGACAAGATGAGCCCGAAGATCTGCGCACCCATCCGTGACGGCGCCGGAACCGAACGCACCTGAGCGCTTTCATTCGCGCCCGCGACTGGCTGCTGCGCAACCGACGCACCGGCGCCCTTACCATCGGGCAATGGCCGAACGCCCCGCTCTCGATCTTCGCGATTTGTGCAAGCGCCGACTGGGCCCTGGCCCCGGAGGGACCGGCCGGGACGATCCTTCGCGGCGTCGGCACGGTGGCACTGGTCGTCTGGGCAGCGGATGAGCTGGCGCGCGGCGTCAATCCCTTGCGCCGCATCCTGGGAGCCGGAGTGCTCACCGTCCTCGCGGCGCGCTGGATCGTTGGCGCGGTAGGATAGGACGCGTTCCGTGCGCAGGCTGCGTTTGCCCGCTTGCGGTGCGACGCAGGGCGCCTATCATCGGACTCCTGGATGCGAAACGAGGCGATACGGATGGCCTTCTTCATCGGAATAGCCTGCCCCTGGCTGGTGGTCGCCTTCCTCGATCTCATGGCGCTCAATCGAAGCCGGGACTTGGCTGCCGCCGCAGAGTAGGCGGCCTTCGCGAAAGGCCGCTGCGTCGCCGGGGGGCGTTGCCCTTCCGCTGAGCCCCGTTTACCTCCCCGGTCACAGGTGACAGCCGCCGGGTGGCGGGGCGGGATCGCGCGATGACGAGCAAGACTACAACCGGCCGCGAGAACGAACAACGCGCCGTGCGCGCCTGGCTCTACGTGCTGGCCGCCCTGGTGGTCTGTATGGTGGCCGTCGGCGGCACGACGCGTCTGACCGGCTCCGGACTGTCCATCACCGAGTGGCGCCCCGTCACCGGCGCCGTTCCCCCACTCTCGGCCGAGGCCTGGACGGCGGAGTTCGAGAAGTACAAGGACACCCCGCAATACCGCATCCTCAACCAGGGGATGGGCCTGTCCGATTTCAAGACGATCTACGCCTGGGAATGGGGGCACCGGCTCCTCGGACGCTTCGTGGGTCTTGCGTTCTTCCTACCGCTGCTGTGGTTCTGGTGGCGCGGCGCCCTGAGCCGTCGCCTCAGTCTCGGGCTCCTCGGGCTTGGCATCCTCGGCGGCCTGCAGGGCGCCATCGGCTGGATCATGGTCGCCTCCGGCCTGCAGCCCGGCATGACGGCGGTGGCACCGCTCAAGCTCGCCCTGCACCTCACCACCGCGAGCCTGATCCTCGCAGGCCTCGTCTGGCTCGCCGCGGGCCTGCGCACCGTGCCCGCTTCCCCGGTTCCGGTCCGGCTCGCCCGCACGGCTGTCGCCATCATGGTCCTGGTCCTGGCGCAGATCTTCCTCGGCGGTCTCGTGGCCGGCTCGAAAGCCGGGCTCGTCTACAACACCTGGCCGGGCATGGATGGCGCCTTCGCACCACCCCTGGCCGACCTGTTCGCCGTCCGGCCGTGGATCGAGAACTTCGTCGACAACCATGCCCTGGTGCAGCTCAATCACCGCCTCGTCGCCTACCTGCTCTTCGCGGCGGCGGTGATCCATGCGTTCGACGCCCGTCGGACGCTGCCGGGCAGCGGCACGGCACGGCGCGCCACGGGTGTGGCCGGCCTCGTCCTGGCGCAGGCCGTCCTTGGGGTGACGACCCTGCTCCTGGCCGTACCGCTCTGGGCGGGCCTCGCCCATCAGGTCTTCGCCATGGTGGTGCTGATGATGGCCACGGTGCATGCGCGCCTCAGCCCCGGCGCGACGGTGCAGCCAACCTGTTCGGATGCGACACCGGCGTTCGGTTTCGAAACCTTGTCCGGCCGCACGGCCTGAATCGGCGCACCGGATTTCAATCCTGGCCGGCGCGCGCTTCGTGACGCCGCACACGCGCGCCGACGGATGTCCCTTTTCATCGAGGTCCGCAGGCCGCATCTCTGGGACGAGCGAGTTTATTGCATCGCAGCGAACTCAGTCGGCACCTGGACGTTGTTCACGGTGCAGCGCCTGAGATCACGCGTTTCGCCCCACACGACCATAAAGGATCAAGACGGCATGACGCTTGGTACACCCGTGTCGAACCGGACCGACGTGAGCAGGACTGCAGAGACCGGATCGCCTCGGCCCCAGGAAACCGTCACTCGGCGCCGACCGCGCGATCGACATACCCGCCGCATCGTCTTCGGTCTTGCCAGCATGCTTGGAGTCGCCTGGGCCCTCGTGATCGCGAGCCGCTATCCCGACATCCTGCCAGGTCTCCTTCCGGGCTGATCCGGCGTCCGGATCTGCCGCAATCGTGCGCAATCCTGTGGAGGACACACGCTCGGTAGTTTTCCGCGGGAACGCTTCGAGCGGTCCAAGCGTAGCTTTCCCATGAACAGACGGAGCGGAACACTTCGGAGTCGGCAATGTTCCTGGCAGAGGACGGGCGCCCCGCGGGGCTGATCTGGAACTACACCCGGCGGGAGATTCTGGCCGACGGGCTCGTCCACCTCCTCGGCGTCGCCCTCGGTCTCGCCGGGGCCATCGCGATCGTGATTCTCGCCGCACTGGCACCGTTAGCGGCGGTCGATCAGGCAGCCGTCGTCGTCTACGCCGCCGCTCTCGTCTCGATGCTCGGTGTCTCGGCCACCTACAACATGTGGCCCGTCGGTCGCCGCAAATGGCTCCTGCGCCGCGCCGACCACGCGCTGATCTATCTCATGATCGCCGGAACCTACACGCCCCTCGTGGCCTTGGTCGGCGCTGGCGGGACCGCGTGGAGCCTTCTTGCGGGCGTGTGGCTGGTGGCCGGCCTCGGCATCGCCCTCAAACTGACGATGCCCGGCCGGTTCGACCGCGCCGCCATCGGGCTCTACCTGCTTCTTGGTTGGAGCGGGCTCGCGGCGTATGACTCGGTGATTGCGCAGCTCCAGCCGGATGCCCTGTGGCTCCTGGCCGCCGGGGGGCTGCTCTATTCCTTCGGCGTCGTATTCCACGTCTGGCGCAGCCTGCCTTACCAGAACGCCATCTGGCACGCCTTCGTTCTGGCGGCCACGGCCTGCCACTACGGCACGGTCCTGACCACCGTGCTCAACGCAGGCGCCTGATCGAACGCTAAGTGAGCACGATCTACTTGCCGGCGCAGAGGCCACGATCGGCAAGGGACGAGTGGTCCCGCGGATCGCAGTCCGTGGCAAGGAACGACGCCCATTCGGCCGTGGTGCCGTAGAAGGCGTTGCGATCGACGTCCCCGCGCACCCCCGGCACCCGGCCGGTGGAGGTGAACTGCCACAGCATCCATTTGCGCTTGGCGAAGCGGTGTTCGGGCTCGGCCGCCGTGGAGCGGACCCAGTGCGGGTAATCCGGCAGTTCGTCCTCGAGGACATCCTTGTGGAAGGTGATGTCCGTGTAGATGATCGGTCGCTTGCCCGTGTAACGCTCCATCTCGTCGAGCATGTAGCGGATCATCGCCAGGGCCTGCGCCTTGGGCAGCTTCTTCGGGCAGAGCTGAGAATGGCCGTTCCACTCGACGTCGAGGACCGGGGGGAGGGCGGTGGGATCGGACGGGACGTTTTTCTTGAACCACGCCATCTGATCCTGGGCTGAGCGGCACCAGAACACGAAGTGGTAGGCGCCGCGCGGCACGCCGGCGCGGGCCGCCCCGTCCCAGTTGGCGCGGAACCGCTCATCGACATGATCGCCGCCCTCGGTCGCCTTGATGAAGGCGAACTGGGTGCCGGCGGCGCGCACGGAGGTCCAGTCGATGGGCCCCTGCCACTTCGAGATGTCGATGCCCTGGATAGGATGCTGCTTGGCTCGGGCGACACCCGGATGGGGCTTCACATCGCCCTTGGTCGGGTAGAAATCCGTCGACGTCCCGGAGCAGGCGGCGAGGGCCGCGACGAGCGCGGCGCCGGCTACGCGGGCCGTCCAGCCGCCGAGGCCCACTTTGCCGTTGCGGTTGCGAAAGAGGGTCGGGGCAGTCCCGTTCGTCAGCGACATCGATGCCCGGCCCATCACTTTCCACGCACGCAACATTGGCTAGGGATGCCGGTGCGCGGTTAACAGAGCTTTGACGGCAATGCGGCGGTTTTCGGGAAGCCG
The DNA here is from genome assembly GCF_008039485.1 of Methylobacterium sp. WL69. Lineage (NCBI taxonomy): Bacteria > Pseudomonadati > Pseudomonadota > Alphaproteobacteria > Hyphomicrobiales > Methylobacteriaceae > Methylobacterium > Methylobacterium sp. WL69. The sequence continues at coordinate 66,031 of NZ_VRUZ01000004.1, forward strand.
TGGCGGCGTAGACACATACGCCGCAGGCGAGGTGATTGGCAGCACTGGCGCCCGCAGCATAAGTCTCGGTTGCAGTTCGCCTTTTATCCAGGAGTCCGGATGCGCAAGACTGTGTTCACCATCGGCTACGAAGGCCTCGATCCGGAGCGCTTCACCATGGCGCTAACGGATGCGGGCGTCGGTACACTGGCCGACGTGCGCGCCGTCGCAAATTCCCGCAAGCGCGGTTTCTCCAAGAACGCGCTCAACGCGGGTTTGCACGCGGCGGGCTTGGCCTACGATCACGCCCGAACCCTCGGCACCCCGAAAGCCGGGCGGCAGGCGGCACGGGCGGACGATGCCGCGCTCATGCGGAAGATCTACTGCGAAGAGGTCCTCGACACCGCCGATGGCAGCCTCGCCCTCGACGCCTTGTGCGACCTCGCCGTCCGCAGCCCGACCTGCCTCATGTGCTTCGAGCGCGACCCGGCGCGCTGCCACCGTCGGGTCCTCGCCGAGCGCATGGAGGCTCGGGGTTTCATCACCGTCGACCTGTTCGGTGCCGAGATCTGAAAGGAGATCAGACGATGCCGCCATCCGGCGACGGCCAGGATTTGCCGAGATGCGCCGCGACGGCGCCGGGGTCCTGACCGACGGTCGCGACGGCAGTCTCGATCTCTTCGACCGGTACCTCGAAGTACCGGGCCCAATAGGCTCGCGTCCATGGCTCGGTGACGTTCACCGTCCTGGGGGCGTACGGATCAGGCGTCTGGTTGCCGGTCATCGGTGGTCCCTGGTCATGAACGTCGAGCGGTCCGGGACCAACGCTTGGCGCGACGTCACGGTTCGCAGAAGAGCAGGACTCATGCGCTCGAACGCAGTGAGCTTTGACATCCAGCGCGAGGGGGCCGGATATCGACCCACTTCTCCGGCTCGGTTCCTCACGCGCGCCACCAAGGACCCACTCGAACGGCGATTCTCAAAGAGGACAACAAGCGGGGGCATGTATTTCTGCCGTCCGCGAACCAATACGAGTTCCGGTGCGTTTACCGCCCAACGCAAACATAGGGACGAAACGCATCATGCGCACGAAGACATTCGCTATCGCCACGTCGATGATCCTGTCGCTGACGGGAGCCGCCTTCGCCCAGACTGCGGCAGGAGGCGGAAGCGCCACCGGCAACATGAACAACCCCGGTAGCGTGAAGAGCAATGGGGAGAAGACGGACGAGCGCATGACTGGCTCCGCCACCGGCGGCACCACGGGCACCGTCGGCAGCCCCCCCGGCCGCGAAGGCGGTGCGGGCAACATGGGCGGCGGCACTGGCACCAGCTCCAACACCGGCGTCGGTATGGGTGCGGCTGGCAATTCGCAGGGTCCGCGCCAGTAGGAAGGCTTTCGCGGAACGCCCGGTCACAGCCGGTCCTTCCGTGAGTTCGATGGGTGCGCCTGCAGTTTTGCACGACTCATCATAGAGGCCCGATCCCCGGGTCGGACATCCAAGGTCGGAGCTCTGCTCCGGCCTTTTTCGTTTTGGACCGTATCGCCAGGACATTCGTCCAAGCGGGAATCGGCAAAGGCATTTACGACCTGGACGTCATCGCTATCACGACGCTGTCCGAACCCGGCGCTGCTCGGACGCACGAGCTACTGCGGGTGATCACCTGGGCTCGGCCAATGAGATCGGGGCGCGAGATTGACTCAGACGTCCGGCAGGCCCCGCGCGAAGCACGGTCATCGAGCACAATGTCTGCCGATCAGAAACAGAACTTCGTTCTGCAAGCCGAGGTTGGCGGATGAACCGTCGCCAAACCTCCGAAGTCTCATGCACCAACACAAATGTGTTGGTGCGGCCAAGAGGACTCGAACCTCCACCCCTTGCAGGACTAGCACCTCAAGCTAGCGCGTCTACCAATTCCGCCATGGCCGCATCGTCGTCACCATCGTCTCGGAGCCGGCCGGTTAAGGCGTGGCGTCCGTTTCGTCTGGCGCGGCGCAGCAACTAGCAGATGGATCTGGAGCCGACAAGCGGGTTCGGAGGAAATTGCGGGTTCAGAGGAAAATGCGGGTTCAGAGGAAATCGACGCCGTCGAGCACCGGAACTGCGCCTTCGCCGATGGTGACGCCGGGCAGGCGCACGACTTCGGCCTTCCGGATCAGCTCGGTGACCTCGACGGAGATGCGGTTTCCCGTCACCACGATCTGTCCGCGCGCGATCGGGTGGTCGTTGGCCAGAATCTCGACCATATCGGTTTCGGTGGATTCGAGTTCGATCACCGCGCCGCGTCCCATGCGCAGCAGGAGGTGCAGGGGCATGTGCCGCCGCCCGAGCACCACCGTGAGATCGACCTTGAGGTCTTCGAGAACCGCCACGCGACCCGTTCCTTGCCCGTGGGACCGGCCGCGACACCCGCACCCATCCCCGGAGCCGACTGTCCATGCGTGATGGTGAAGTCTTGGTAAACGAAACCCGACCCATCCCGCGCCTCGCCGTCCCATCGGGGGACTTTTTCGCGACGCCGGGCTCACCGCCCATCGAATGGCGAGTCAGCGACGGGCTCGTCCCGTATACGCAGGCGGTGGCCATCATGGAGACGCGGGCCGCCGACATCGCCGCCGGGCGAGCGCCGGAGTGCGTGTGGCTCCTCGAGCATCCACCGCTCTACACGGCCGGCACGTCGGCGCGGGCGGCCGACCTCGTCGATCCGGGACGGTTCCCCGTCCATCGCAGCGGCCGGGGCGGGCAATACACCTATCATGGCCCCGGCCAGCGGGTGGCTTACGTGATGCTCGACCTCAACCGGCGGCGCGCGGACCTGCGCGCCTACGTGGCCGCCCTGGAGGCCTGGATCATCGCCACGCTGGAGGCCTTCAACGTGCGCGGCGAGCGTCGCGAAGACCGCGTCGGCGTCTGGGTGCGCCGACCCGAGAAGGGGCAAGGGAACGGCGACGGGGTCGAGGACAAGATCGCCGCCATCGGCATCCGCGTCCGACGCTGGGTCAGCTTCCACGGCATCAGCCTTAACGTGGAACCGGACCTCAGCCATTTTTCCGGCATCGTGCCGTGCGGCATCACCGGTCACGGCGTCACCAGCCTCGTCGATCTCGGCAGCCTCGTGACCCTGCCGGAGGTGGACATGCAGCTGCGCGCGCAGTTCGAGGCAATCTTCGGGACCACGGAAATGAAGGATTAGACCACCGGCACGCCGCGCCCCTTGGCCTGCTCACCGGGCTCCACGTGGATGACCACGACAGCCCCCTCGATGGCGCCCTCGATCGCCGCTTCCAGGCGGTCGCAGATCTGGTGGGAGTCCCGCACGGTCATCTCGCCCGGCACCACGAGGTGAAAGTCGATGAAGGTGGCCTGGCCCGCGTGGCGGGTGCGCACGTCATGGGCCTCCAGGGCGCCCTCCCCGTGGATCGAGATCAGCTCACGAATCTGGGTGACCATCTCCGCCGGGGCCGCACGATCGAGGAGGCCGCTCACGGAGTCGCGCACCATGGTCCAGCCCGACCAAAGGATGTTGAGGGCGACGAGCCCGGCGATGACGGGATCGAGTACCACCGCTCCGGTCAGGAGGACGAGGCCGAGGCCGATGAGGACGCCGAGCGAGGTGACCACGTCGGCCATGACATGCCGCGCATCGGCTACGAGGGCGGGAGAGCGCCAGGCCTTGCCGCGCCCGAGCAGGTAGACGGCCCACACGCCGTTGATCGCCGTCGCCACCCCGTTCACGGCCAAACCCAGGAATGGGGCGTCGAGGGGCTTCGGGTCGAGGATGCCGTGGAAGGACTCACGCAGGATCAGCATCGCCGCCGCAATGATGAGCGCCCCCTCGATGACGGCGGAAAAGTACTCGGCCTTGTGGTGGCCGTACGGGTGGTCGTCATCGGCGGGGCGCGCGGCCACCCGCAGGGCCACGAAGGCGAAGGCCGCAGCCACCACGTTGATGATGCTCTCGAGGGCATCCGAGTAGAGCGCGAGGCTGCCCGTCAGGGCGAAGGCCGCAAACTTGAGGCCCGTGACGAGGGTGCCGATGCCGGCACTCGCCAATGCGGCTTTCTGGGTGCGGTCCATAAAGCGAGTCCCGAGGTCCGATGACCTCGCCTTTAGCGGCCCTGGGCTGCGCAAGGCCACGGCAAAGGTTGAACCCGCCGCTGAACGATTGAGGCCCGGCTATGCCGCTCCGCCCTCACGCGCTCGGCGCGCGATCCTCGTTCGCGGCCTCGGGCGGAGCGGTCACGATAGGCTGGTCGCGTGCGGCTTCACGTCCGGCGCTGCGGGCGGCCTGTGCACGGGCACGCTCGGCCTTGCGTGCGTAGCCCCGGGCGATCCAGCCCCAGCGCGCCGCAGCTGACAGGGCATCCAGGCGCCGCGCCTCACGCTCCCAGTAGGTCAGCAACTGGTGGTCCAAGGTGACGCGCCGGCGTGGTGCGCCGGACTTTGCGGAGGGCGTTGGCATCACGTTGACTCCCAGGGCGGCCGAAGGGCCGGATCGATCGCCAGAATCAGGCGGGCGGTGGGCTCGGGGGCTCCGAGGCAGCCTCGACGAGAAGCGCGTCGGGTTCGTCACGGAATCCGGAGCCGCCGGCATCGGCCACGGGAGAACCCGGTGTCCCGAACGGGCGACTCGGATAGGCCGCGCTGAATTTATCTCGGGCGGCTTGCGGATCGTCGGCCTTCAGGGTGATGCTGGGGCTGTCGGGAAGGGGCCAGCGCGGATCGGCGGGATCGCGGGGGCGCAATGCGTACCAGGCCATTCGGGGATCAGCTCCTGTCGGCACCCGCCCCGTTCACGCGCGGGTTGCAGGAATGAACCGGTGCGCTGCCTAGCGGTTCCCGCTCCGCGAAGCCGGAGGCCATTGATCCGGCGGGGTAAACCGTGCTGTTGGCGCGCCATGCGCGTCGATCTGTTTGATTTCGAGTTGCCGGAGGCGAACATCGCCCTGCGGCCCCCGACTCCACGCGACGCGGGCCGCCTTCTCCTGGTGCGACCGGGCGAAGCGTTGGCCGATCGGGCGGTGCGCGACCTTCCCGGCCTCCTGCGGGCCGGCGACGCCCTGGTGTTCAACGACACCCGCGTGATTCCGGCCCGGCTCCACGGCATCCGCCACCGCCCGGGGGCCCCGGGCCTGCGGATGGAGGCGATGCTCCATCTGCGTGAAGCGGCCGATACCTGGCGCGCCTTCGCCCGGCCCGCCAAGCGCCTCACCCCCGGCGACCGGGTGGTGTTCGGCAGGCATGGGATGAGCGACCCATGCAACCTCGGCGGCCTCGACGCGACCATCGCGCGGAAAGGCGACGCCGGTGAGATCACCCTGCGCTTCGACCTCTCCGGTCCGGCCCTGGACGCGGCCATCGCCGCAACGGGTGATCTGCCGCTGCCGCCCTACATCGCCGGCAAGCGCCCCACCGATGCGCAGGACGCCACCGACTATCAGACCGTCTACGCCGATCAGCCCGGCGCGGTGGCCGCCCCGACGGCCGGGCTGCATTTCTCGGAGGCGCTTCTTGGCGCCCTCGACGCCGCCGGTATCCGCCGCCACACGGTGACCCTGCATGTGGGGGCGGGCACCTTTCTGCCCGTGAAGGCCGACGACACCGACGACCACCGCATGCATGCGGAGATCGGCATTCTCTCGGCGGACACGGCGGAGGCCCTCAACCGGACCCGCGCGTCCGGCGGGCGCATCGTGGCGGTGGGCACCACGGCCCTGCGCCTCCTCGAGAGCGCCGCCGACGCCGAGGGACGCCTCCACCCGTTCTCAGGCCCCACGGAAATCTTTATCACTCCGGGCAAACCCATCCGATCCGTCGACGCCCTCATGACGAACTTTCACCTGCCGCGCTCGACTCTGTTCATGCTGGTCTCGGCGTTCTCGGGGCTCGAGACCATGCGGGCGGCCTACGCGCACGCGATCGCCCGCGGGTACCGGTTCTACTCGTACGGGGATTCGAGCCTGCTGTTTCCGGCCGGGCGTTAGGGCGTCACCCGCGGCGGCGGCGCGCCGCCTGCCCATCCGGCCGATCCGGTGCTAAAGGGCGCCGATGTCCGATCCGTCACCGTCCACCCTCCCGCAAGACTTCACCTTCCGGGTGGATGCCACCGACGGGTCCGCGCGCACCGGCGCCATCAGCATGCCGCGCGGAACCATCCGGACACCGGCCTTCATGCCCGTCGGTACGGCCGCCACCGTGAAGGCGATGTATCCCGGCCAGGTCCGCGACCTTGGGGCCGATGTGGTACTCGGCAACACCTATCACCTCATGCTGCGCCCCGGCCCCGAGCGCATGGCGCGGCTGGGCGGCCTTCATCACTTTATGAACTGGCCCCACCCCATCCTCACGGATTCCGGCGGGTTCCAGGTGATGTCGCTCTCGGCCCTGCGGAAGCTCGACGAGGAGGGCGTCACCTTCCGCTCGCACGTCGATGGATCGACCCACCACATGAGCCCCGAGCGGTCCATCGAGATCCAGGGTCTGCTCGGCTCCGACATCCAGATGCAGCTCGACGAGTGCGTGCGCCTGCCCGCCGACCACACGACCATCGAGAAGGCCATGCATCTGTCCCTGCGCTGGGCCGAGCGCTGCCGAATCCAGTTCGGCGAGCAGCCCGGTAAGGCGATGTTCGGGATCGTCCAGGGCGGCGATGTTCCGGCGCTACGCACGGAGAGCGCCCGTGCCTTGGTGGAACTCGACCTCAAGGGCTACGCCATCGGCGGCCTCGCGGTCGGGGAGCCGCAAGAGGTCATGCTGGCGATGATCGAGACGGTGGCGCCACACCTGCCGGACGCCAAGCCCCGATACCTCATGGGTGTCGGCACTCCCGACGACCTCATGCGATCGGTCTCGCGCGGCATCGACATGTTCGACTGCGTAATGCCGACGCGGGCCGGACGCCACGGCCTCGCCTATACCCGCCACGGCCGGATCAACCTGCGCAACGCCCGCCACGGCGAGGACAACCGTCCGCTGGACGAGACCTCGTCCTGCCCTGCGGCACGGGACTACAGCCGCGCCTACCTTCACCATCTCGTCCGCACGGACGAGATTCTGGGGATGATGCTGCTGACCTGGAACAATCTGTCCTACTATCAGGACCTCATGGCCGGGATGCGCGCCGCCATCGCGCACGGGCGCCTGGCGGAGTTCTGCGACGAGACCCGGCAGGCCTGGGCGAGGGCCGAGGCCGAGCGCGCGGCATGAACCGCCCTCAGGGGCGAGACAGCACACGGTAGAACCCGTCCGGATCGTCCGCACCCGTCGCGACGGCAGTCCCCAGGGCGGTGACGATGCGTGCCGCGATGGACAGCCGGTAGTGCAAGGCATCCCAGTAATTCGTGTCCCGCGTCGTCACCGGCGAGGAAATGCGAAAGTCCACGACGCTGGTTCCGCGCCGGGCGCCGATCTCGGCCACACGCGCCTTGCAGGCGGCCTCGCGCGCCCCCTTGGACGTGCCGGGCAATCCCTGCGCTGCGACGTGAACCGGCATGAAGGCGACGACCTTGCGTGTCTCCGGCGGCATCCCGCCCAAAAGATCGTCGAGCCAAGCGAGGGCCGGCATGGGCGCCTCGACGGGATCGAGGGGCGGATCCGCCGGGGCCGCCTCGGGCATTGCCGCGCCGCCGCCGTGAATGTGGGTAGCGGCGCGCTTGGCGTCGTAGGTCGCTTCGGGCGGGGTGAAGACGGCGTAGCCGTCCGCCCGAAGGCGCGCCGGCAGGCCCGCCCAGCGGTGCAACGCCACCCGGGCGGCGGTGGCGAGACTCTGCCCATTGACCTGCCGCAGGAATCCCCACGGGGTCCCCTCGGCATAGAGCCAGGCCGGGAACGGCCGGAAGGTGAGGCGCTTCGTGTCCGCGTCGGCCGCGCACCAGTTGGCGTCGAGGCCGAACACCACAGATTTCGGACTCACGCGGCGCAGGAACACCCGGGCGATGGCCGCCTGCTCGAACGGGGTCGCGGCGTTCATGGCGAAATTGGCGAAACGCCCGCCGAGCACCGGCTCGAGTTGCTCGGGATCGAGGAGCCGTGACGTTGAGGAGCCGAACACCGCCGCGTCATAGAGGCCACTGCGGGCGATCTGCGGATACATGAAACGCTGGTTGCCATCCATCAATGGCCCCGGTGCCCGACCCGGCGCGACGCGCAGGCCGTAGGGATCGAACACCGCGACGAGCCCGATCACCCCGAGCCCGAACGCTGCCACGGACAGCCCGAACCCACGCACGAACCCGCGCCATTGCCCCGCCGTCCAATCCCTCGCCACCTCGCCCATCACATCCCGGCCGCTTGTCCCACGCGAAGCCGGTTTGACGCGGTTGACCCCCACCCGTCGAGCCCCTATTGCGGGCGTCGCTTCCCGACGGTTTCAGGCTCGAGAGCCACCGCCATGGACGCGAGCGCGTAGCTCAGCTGGTAGAGCAACGGACTTTTAATCTGTAGGTCTTGGGTTCGAACCCCAACGCGCTCACCACACATTCCATTTGCGATACATCTTTTGAGCCGCCGGCCATCGGCGTGGAACGGGCGTCGCCGCTCGTCGAACCCTCAATGGCATGAACACTTGGACGTTCACGCCACCCGGCTTGGCAGGCAACTGTCGCTGTCGCCGCTCCCGTTCGGCGGCCGGCCGTGATGCGGATGAGGGGCTGGAAGCGACCCCGCGTAGCCTGGCTTTCAGCGCGATACGGCGCCGACCATCGGCCCCAATGGCCGACTGAGATCGGAGCGGTTCATGGACGGCGCGTAGAGGCTCGACACGCTGCCGTCGAGGAACAGGGCGTTGCGGCAGCTCAAGTCATCCTTGAACAGGCGCGCGAACGCACCGAAGCTCACGGGGCGTTCCGAAATGGCGAAGACCGCCGTGCGGCCCTCGTCGCGCACACCGACGCCGTTGCGGATTTTCTGGCTCGGCCCGTCGCTGGAGATCTTGGGGTGGATATGCCCGTCCACCACCAGCATCGGCCCCGACTGCGTTGCGAAATCCGGCTTCGGGTTCACCCGGAGGTAACGGGTGGTGTCGAGGACACCGGCCCGGTCGCCCTTCACGTAGAAGACCCCGTTGGGTTTGAGGTGGAAGTTGCCCGGGCCGCTAGCGGTTGAAACGCCCTTCAGTTCGCGCCCCTCCTCCACATAGAGCCCCACGGGCGCCTGGTCCTTATCGTACATGCCGGCATTCATGGCGAAGCGTAAGGACGGTCCCTGCTTGTCGCCGAGGGTCGAGAGCGACGAGTAGGGCTGTCCGTCCGCCCCGCGCCAGAACAATCGCACCTTGTCCCGGCGCAGATCGACGGTGCAGACCGTGTAGGTCTCGCCTTCCGCCTGGACCGGACGGCACGGCGCCGGCGCCGGAGCGGCGAGGACCGGCCCGACGAAGGTCAGGCATGCGGCGAGGGCGGGTGCGATCCACCACGGCATCCTGACGGCGGCATCCTGAGTTTCGAGACCGTACATCGCGATGGCCTTGCGGAGGGATGGGGGCAGAACGCGCTTCCTCGCCCGAAAGCGGATCGGTTTTCAAGCGTGCCGTCGTCGACGGGCATCGTCCTGCCGGTCCTTCACGTTTGCGGCAAGACCGGTCGATCCCTGAACCGTTGCGTGCATCGCTGCGTTTATGTGCCGTTGGGGGACGTTCGAATATCTCTCGGAGAGTGTGAGATGAAACGAGTGGTTCTGGCCTCGGCGGCCATGATCGGCGCGCTCGCGATGCTTCCCGCCACGGCGGAGGCCCGTGGCGGCTTCGGAGGTGGTGGGTTCCGCGGTGGTGGTTTCCATGGCGGCGGCTTCGGCGGTGGCGGATTCCGGGGCGGCTTCGGTGGAGGCGGTTTCCGGGGTGGATTCGGCGGCTATCGCGGCGTGGGCTTCGGCGGCTACCGGGGCGGTTTCGGGGGCTATCGCGGTGGCTTCTACGGCCACCGGGGCGGTTTCTACGGCGGTCGCGGCTTCGGTCGCGGCTACGGCTACGGGCTCGGAGGCCTCGGACTCGGGGTGGGTCTCGGCCTCGCGGCGGGCGGACTCTACGGCGGGTACGGCCCGGGCTATGGTTACGGCTATGGCGGCGGCTACGCACCCGTGGGGTACGGCGGGTACGATTACGGCTACGGCGGCGGATGCTACACTGTCCCGCGCGTGCGCTGGACGCCTTACGGTTACCGCCGGGTGTTGGTGGAGCGTTGCTTCTGAACGACCGTCATCATGGATGAACACCGGGGGCCGCCTTGCGCGGCCCCTTTTTCGTCTCAGCGCCCGATCTCACCCCGGCGCTTCGCCTCGTCTCGACGCATGGGCATGGCGTCGATGGTGGAGAACAACGCCTCGACCGGCAGCGGCTCAGCCGCAATACGCTTGGCTTCGCCGTCCTTGCCGACGAGGACCACCCGGAACGTGTCCGGCGGAAGCTTCAGGGATTCGCGCAGGCGCCGGGCCGGGGCTTCCGCACCCACGGCTTCCAGCACCACGAGGTCCCGTGCCCGCAGCGCGTCGGGCAGGGCCGCCAGGGCGGCTCGCTGGGCCAGCAGGCGGGAATCATCAGTGGCGGGCGCCGAAATCACAACGACCCGATGCGCCCAACGATGGGCCCCCAGGGGATCGTCCGCGGCGCGCGCGCCGGTGCCCGCCAGGAATACCGCCATCGTCAGCAAGAATCCGCGTATCATCGTGCCCTCCCAGGATACGGGTCAACGCACGGGAACGGCCCACGAACTCTATCCGAAATTGCTTTTCGGACGCGCGTACCAATCTGCGACCCATACCCGATCCGTAGGAGCCCGACCATGACCACCGCGAGTCCCATGAACCGCCGTATCGTCCTGGCCGCCCGCCCTCACGGCGAGCCCAACGAGAACCATTTCCGCCTGGAGGAAGGCCGGGTGCCGACGCCGCGTGATGGCGAAGTGCTGCTCGCCAACCGCTTCCTCTCCCTCGACCCTTACATGCGCGGGCGGATGAGCGCGGCGAAGTCCTACGCCGAGCCCGTGGCCATCGGCGACACCATGGTGGGTGCGACGGTGGCCGACGTCATCGCTTCGAACCATCCCGGGTTCGAGGTCGGCGAGACCGTGGTGGGCTTCGGCGGTTGGCAGGAGTTCTACACTTCCGACGGCGAGGGCCTGCGCAAGCTCGACCCCGCCGTGGCGCCCGTCAGCACGGCACTCGGCGTCCTCGGCATGCCGGGCATGACCGCCTATACGGGGCTTCTGAACATCGGTGCCCCGAAGCCCGGCGAGACCGTGGTGGTGGCCGCGGCCACCGGCCCGGTCGGCTCCCTCGTCGGGCAGATCGCCAAGCGGAAGGGCGCTCGTGCCGTCGGTGTCGCCGGGGGACCCGAGAAGTGTACCTACCTCATCGACACCCTCGGGTTCGACGCGGCCATCGACCACCGCGCCGACGACTTTCCCGACGCCCTCGCGGCCGCCTGTCCGGATGGCATCGACGTGTATTTCGAGAATGTCGGCGGTGCGGTCTTCGACGCCGTGCTGCCGCTCCTGAACACGTTCGCGCGCATCCCGGTCTGTGGCCTCGTATCGGGCTACAGCGCCACCGACCTGCCGCCCGGCCCCGACCGCATCCCGCTCCTCATGCGCGCGGTGCTGTCGAAGCGTCTCCGCCTGCAGGGCTTCATCGTCTGGGATTTCGCCGCCCAGGAGGCCGAGTTCCTGCGCGAAGTCGGCGGCTGGCTGAACCAGGGCGCCATCGTTCACCGCGAAGACATCGTGGAAGGCCTGGAAAACGCGCCGACCGCCTTTGCCGGGCTGCTCAAGGGCCGCAACTTCGGCAAGCTGCTCGTGAAGATCGCTTGATCGGACCAGGCGGCTCCTTGTCGACGAATTCGGACAAAGATAGAACATTCGTGGCGCGCGAGACGACGCGTGAGTCTCGGGGACAACCCGTCTGCCGACGATTGCCGGCGCTCCCAACTGGGCCCATGACAGGCGACGCCGACGCGTGCGGCCCGTCACCGGGCCGGGCTTCGCCCGGCGCGCGGTGAGATCGATCGAGAGGAGAGAGCGGCATGGCCGGCAGCGTGAACAAGGTGATTCTGGTGGGCAACCTCGGGCGCGATCCCGAGACGCGGCGCCTCGCCTCCGGCGATCCCGTCGTCAACCTGCGTATCGCCACATCGGAGTCCTGGAAGGACAAGATGTCGGGCGAGCGTAAGGAGAAGACCGAGTGGCACGCGGTGGTGATCTACAACGAGAACCTCGCCCGGGTCGCCGAGCAGTACCTGCGCAAGGGCTCGAAGGTCTACATCGAGGGCCAACTCCAGACTCGCAAATGGGCCGACCAGTCCGGCGTTGAGAAGTACACCACCGAGGTGGTGCTTCAGCGCTTCCGTGGTGAACTCACGTTGCTGGACGGCCGCTCAGGCGGCGGCGCCGGCGGCGAGATGGGCGCCGACGAGGAGGGCGGCGGCCAGATCAGCCGTGGCGGCGATTTCGGTGGCGGTGGCGGCGAGTACGGCGGAGGTGGCGGCGGTCGGTCCTCCGGCGGCGGGCGTCCTTCGGGCGGCGGCGACCGGCGGCCGGCCCCCTCGAGCGGCGGCGGTGGCGGTTCGAAGCCGAACTACGACCTCGACGACGACATCCCGTTCTAGCTTTCACAGGATAGGGCGCGGCACCGAAGGGTGTCGCGCCCTTCTCGATTCCTCCGAAGCGTCGCCCGTTTCAACGAGCGCCGGCAGAGTGGGACGGTACGGGCTCGGGCGAAACGCGGGTGACGCGCACGAATTCCGGTGCGTCCGGTACAAGCCGTTGCCGATCCACGGCTTTCCCGCGGCGGGATGTGGCGATCTGTGGCGGGTCGCTTCCTAATCGTTTATAGGAAGCGATAGGGGCAGGCGCGGCCCGGTTCGCCCGTGCGAACCAGGGCGATTGCCCCCGCAGAATCAAACACCCCGCGAGGAGCCGTCGTCGTCCGACGCCCCGCGCTTCGGGCGCCCACCAGGCAGAGATCCAGAACCTTGGCAGAGAACGACATTCCCGGCGCCGGAGCGCCCCCCGCCTCCGACATCAAGCCGGTTTCCATCGTCGACGAGATGCGTCGCTCCTATCTCGATTACGCCATGAGCGTCATCGTGAGCCGGGCCCTGCCCGATGCCCGCGACGGCCTCAAGCCGGTGCACCGGCGCATCCTGTACTCGGCCTACGAGAGCGGGCATCTGCCCGAGCGCAAATACGTCAAGTCGGCCCGCATCGTCGGCGACGTCATCGGTCTCTACCATCCGCACGGCGACCAATCGATTTACGACGCCTTGGTCCGCATGGCGCAGGACTTCTCGATGCGGCTCATGCTCATCGACGGGCAGGGCAATTTCGGCTCCGTCGACGGCGATCCACCGGCGGCCATGCGCTACACCGAATCGCGCCTCGCCAAGCCGGCCAACGCGCTCTTAGCCGACATCGACAAGAACACCGTCGATTTCCAGCCGAACTACGACGAGTCGCGGGAAGAGCCGACCGTCCTGCCCGCCCGGTTCCCGAATCTGCTGGCCAACGGCGCCGGCGGCATCGCGGTGGGCATGGCCACCAACATCCCGCCGCACAACCTCGGCGAGCTCATCGACGCCTGCATCGCCCTCATCGACGATCCCGGCCTGTCCATCGAGGGGCTGACCGAGATCGTGCCCGGCCCCGACTTTCCCACGGGCGGCTCGATCCTGGGCCGGGCCGGCACGCGCCAGGCCTACGCCACGGGGCGCGGCTCCATCATCATGCGGGCGAAATCCCACGTGGAGGAGCTGCGCAAGGAGCGCGAGGCTCTGATCTTCACCGAGATCCCGTATCAGGTGAACAAGGCAACGCTCATGGAGAAGATCGCCGAGCTGGTGAAGGAGAAGCGCGTCGAGGGCATCTCCGATCTTCGCGACGAATCCGACCGCGACGGCATGCGCATCGTCGTCGAGATCAAGCGCGATGCCATGGCGGACGTGGTGCTGAACCAGCTCTACCGGTTCACGCCCCTGCAATCGTCGTTCGGCTGCAACATGGTGGCGCTCAACGGCGGCCGCCCCGAACTAATGAACCTGAAGGACCTGCTCCAGGCCTTCGTCGACTTTCGCGAGGAAGTCGTCTCTCGGCGGACCAAGTTCCTCCTCAACAAGGCCCGCGAGCGCGCCCATGTCCTGTGCGGCCTCGCCATCGCGGTGGCCAACATCGACGAGGTGATCCGTCTCATCCGGACCTCGCCCGATCCGAACTCCGCCCGCGAGGCCCTGATGGGTCGCGACTGGCCGGCGAAGGACATCGCGCCCCTCATCGCCCTGGTGGACGACCCACGCCACCGCATCAACGACGATGAGACCTACCGCCTCTCGGACGTGCAGGCGCGCGCCATCCTCGATCTGCGCCTGCAGCGCCTCACGGCGCTGGGCCGAGATGAGATCGGCGACGAGTTGCAGAAGCTCGCCGACGAGATCGCCGATTACCTCGACATCCTGCGTTCGCGCGTGCGCATCATGGGCATCGTCAAGGACGAACTGGCGGAAGTCCGCGAGTCCTTCGCCACGCCGCGCCGCACGATGATCCTCGATTGGGATTCCAACGTCGAGGACGAGGACCTGATCCAGCGCGAGGACATGGTGGTGACCGTGTCCCATGCCGGATACGTCAAGCGCGTGCCGCTCTCGACCTACCGGGCCCAGCGCCGAGGCGGCAAGGGCCGCTCGGGCATGGCGACCCGCGACGAGGATTTCGTCACCCGCCTGTTCGTCGCCAACACCCATACGCCGATCCTGTTCTTCTCGAACCAGGGTCAGGTCTACAAGGAGAAGGTCTGGCGCCTGCCCATGGCCGCTCCGAACGCGCGCGGCAAGGCGCTGGTCAACATCCTCGCCATGGATGCCGGCACCGAGCGCATCACCACCATCATGCCCCTGCCCGAGGACGAGGCGTCCTGGGAGACCCTCGACGTGATGTTCGCCACGGCGAGCGGGGGGGTCCGGCGCAACAAGCTCTCGGACTTCGTGCAGGTGAACCGCGCCGGCAAGATCGCCATGAAGCTCGATGCGGGCGACCACATCGTCCACGTGGAAATCTGCCGGGCCGATCAGAACGTGCTCCTCACCTCCAAGGAGGGGCAGTGCATCCGCTTCCCCGTCGAGGATGTGCGCGTGTTCAAGGGCCGTGACTCCACCGGCGTGCGCGGTATCAGCCTCGCCAAGGACGACCGCGTCATCTCGATGACGATCCTCAACTCGTTCGAGGCGACGCCGGAGGAGCGCGGCGCGTTCCTGAAGATGCAACGGGCCGTGATCGGCGACACGGAAGGTGGCGATGCCGATTCCGAAGAGGTGGCGACCGACGCGCCGCTGCTTTCGCAGGAGCGGTACGCCGAAATGGGGGCCGCGCAGCAATTCGTACTGACCCTGTCGGAGCGCGGCTTCGGCAAGCGCAGCTCGTCCTACGAGTACCGCACGTCCGGGCGCGGTGGGAAAGGCATCACCGCGATGCGGGTCAACGCACGAAACGGCACCCTGGTGGCGTCCTTCCCGGTGCAGCCCTCCGACCAGATCATGCTGGTGACGGATGCGGGCCAGCTCATCCGCGTGCCCGTGGACGACATCCGCATCGTCGGACGCGCCTCCCAGGGCGTCACGGTGTTCAACACCGAGAAGACCGAGCGCGTGGTCTCGGTGGAGCATATCGAGGGCGAGGACGAATCCGGTGAAGGCGCCGGCGAGGTCATCGGCGAGGAAGCCCTTTAAAACCAACCCCGCTCGCGTCTCCCCATGAGCCGATCACGAAGACGCGAGCGACGGATTAAAAGTCTTCCTGAGTAGTAGCAGTGTCTTCGAGAACGCCGATGATTGGTTGTTAAGACCTGTTGCAGTAAAGTCATAGCGGTCCGACAGGAGCCGTAATACCCCTGGGTCCAACGCAAGACTTGAACTGCGAGGGCCCATCCCGTGCTGAAGACCTTCCTCCTGGCCAGTGCCGCCACCGCGCTCCTCGCCGGCGCCGCCTCCGCCGCCGATCTCCCGCGCCGGGCCGCTCCCCCGGTGTTCGTGCCGGTTCCGGTCTTCACTTGGACGGGTTTCTACGCGGGCTTCAACGCCGGTTACGCCTTCAACGAGCGCGACACGGTGCGCACCACGGGCATCGGCGCCCTACAGAACAACGTCAACGCCGGCCTGCGCCGCGGTGATGTCCGTCTCTCGCAGGAAGGCTTCACCGGCGGCGGCCAGGTCGGCTACAACTTCCAGTTCACCCCGGGCTCCGGTATCGTCGTCGGCGTCGAGGCCGATGCGCAGTACACCGACCTGCAGCGCACCCAGGTCGACAACATCTTCCTGCCGGTGTTCAACCCGAACCGTCTGACCAACACCTACCGCTCGGAGCTCGGCTTCCTCGGTACCGTGCGCGGCCGCATCGGCTACGCCTTCGATCGCGTCCTCGTGTACGGCACCGGCGGCTTCGCCTACGGCGACGTGTCCCAGAACATCAGCTTCACCACCGGTATCCCGCAGACCTATGCCGGTTCGCGTTCGCAGATCGAGACCGGCTACGCCTACGGCGGCGGCATCGAGTACGCCCTGCCCACCGAGTCGTTCCTGAACTTCTTCCGCTCCAGCGCCGTCACCATCAAGGCCGAATACCTGCGCTACGACCTCGGCACCAAGAACCTGCTCGTCGGCACCACGGGCGGCCCCGGCATCGGCTACAATTCTCGCTTCACCACCGAGGGCAGCCTCGTTCGCGCCGGCGTGAACTACAAGTTCGGCTCCTACTAGGATCTCGTACGCGTATCTCCCCGGTCGATTCGGGTTCAGCGAGGCGGTCGTCCCCCCGGGACGGCCGCCTTTTTCGTTGGCTCGATCTGGAGAGGGGAATCGACCCCGGCGGGCCCATCCACCCGGCCCCGGTTCCGTTCGTGCCGAAAATGCTCTACCTCGGGCCGCGATGATCCGCACCGCGCTCTACGCCGGCTCCTTCGACCCGGTCACCAACGGACACCTCGACGTGATTCGTCAGGCGTGCCGGCTCGTGCAGCACCTCGTGATCGCCATTGGGGTGCATCCGGGGAAAGCGCCGATGTTCACCGCAGGGGAGCGGGCCGAACTCCTGCGCGTCACCTGCACGCCCCTCGCCGAGGCTGAGGATGCACGCCTGGAAATCGTTGCCTTCGACGATCTCGCCGTCACCGCCGCACGGCGCCACGGCGCCACCCTGTTCATCCGGGGCCTACGCGATGGCACCGACCTCGACTACGAAATGCAGCTCGCCGGCATGAACGGCGCCATGGCGCCCGAGGTCCAGACGGTGTTTCTGCCCGCCTCTACGGGAGTCCGGCCCATCACCGCGACCCTGGTCCGCCAGATCGCCGCCATGGGTGGCGACGTCTCGCCCTTCGTGCCGGCCCTGGTGGCCGAACGCCTGTCCACCCGCTTCGGCCGCGCCTGAGCGCGCCGTCCCCGTTCGCCAAGAGAGAGACCGCCTACCCATGCAGTTCGGACTCAACCGTCGCCTCGCCCTCCTCAGCCTAACGGCCTTCATCGCCCTGACGCCCGCCGCCCAGGCGGCGGACGAGAACACCGTGTTCCTCGACACCAAGGACGGCCGGGTCACCATCGAGTTGCGCCCGGATCTCGCCCCCAAGCACGTCACGCAGATCAAGACCTTGATCAAGCAGGGCTTCTACAACGGCCTCAAGTTCCATCGCGTCATGGACGGCTTCATGGCCCAGACCGGCGACCCGAAGGGCAACGGCACCGGTGGCTCCAGCCTGCCCAACATCCCGGCCGAGTTCTCGCAGACGCCGTTCCGGCGTGGCACCCTCGGCATGGCCCGCTCGTCCGAGCCGAACTCGGCGAACTCGCAGTTCTTCATCTGCCTCGGCGACGCGCCGTTCCTCAACGGCCAGTACACGGTCGTCGGCCTGGTCTCCTCGGGCATGGAAGCCGTGGACAAGATCAAGAAAGCGTCTCCCGGTGCGGCCGGCGGCGCCGTGCAGGACCCCGACAAAATCGTGAAAATGCAGATGGCTCAAGGCGCGAAGTAGCATGATGGGCGCCGCCGCCAGGATGGCGCGCGCCGCCCTGGTGCTGGCGCCGCTGCTCGCGTGCGAGCGAACCGAGGCTGCGCCATCGGTGGGAGCGCCCGCTCCGCCGTTCGCACTCCGCGAGTGGGTTCAGGCCCCGGCCAACGGGATGGCGCAGGCGCCGGCCAGCCCCATCGACACCCTCACGGCCCTTTACCCTGCGCTCGCTGCATGCTGGATCGTGCCGGAAGGCCTCGCCCGCTTCGAGCGCACGGAAATCACCGCCCGCTTCGCCCTTCGGCGGGACGGGTCGGTCATCGGAATCCCGCGCATCACCTTCGCGACGGAAGGTGGCGACGGGCGGGCGCGTGCCCTGCTGGCGGAGGCCGCCGTTTCGGCGATCCGGCGCTGCACGCCCGCGCGGGTCACGGCCGCCCTGGGCGCGGCCATTGCGGGGCGCCCCATCGCGCTCCGCTTCATCCATCACGGACCCAGAGGACAAGGAATCTAGAGCCATGGCAGACACCGAGACCCTCACCCTCGAGACCACCAAGGGCCGCGTCGTGATCGGCCTCCGCCCCGATCTCGCCCCGAACCATGTCGAGCGCCTGAAGACCTTGGCGGCGCAGGGCTTCTACGACAGCGTGCCGTTCCACCGCGTCATCGACGGCTTCATGGCCCAGACCGGCGACCCCACCGGCACGGGTTCGGGCGGCTCCGACCTCCCCGACCTCAACGCCGAGTTCAACGCCGAACCGCACGTGCGCGGCACCTGCTCCATGGCCCGCACCAACTTCCCGCACTCGGCCAATTCGCAGTTCTTCATCTGCTTCGGCGACGCGCGCTTCCTCGACAAGCAGTACACCGTCTGGGGCAAGGTGACGGAGGGCATGGACATCGTCGACACCCTCAACAAGGGCGAGCCGCCGCGCTCGCCCGACAAGATCGTCAAGGTAACCGTCGGCACCGCCTGAACGGCGGACGACGACCGTTGGGGAAGGGCCCGCACGTCACGCGTGCGGGCCCTTCCGTCGTTTCGGGCGCGAGAGCATGCCGGCAGCGAGTTGACCCATGAATGCCGCAACGCTCCCCCCACGCGACCTGTTCCTGGCGTTCGCCGTCGTCGCGGTCTGGGGCACCAACTTCGTGGTCATCCGCATGGGCCTCGACCACCTGCCACCCCTGCTGTTCGCGGGCCTGCGCTTCGTCCTTGCGGCTCTGCCGGGCGTGTTCCTCGTGGCCCGGCCCGCAGCCTCCTGGCGGAATCTCGCCGCCTACGGCCTTCTCATCGGCGCCGGTCAGTTCGGCCTCCTGTTCGTCGCCCTGCGCGGCGACATCGCGCCGGGCCTCGCCTCCCTGGTGGTGCAGGTTCAGGTGTTCTTCACCATCGGATTATCCATTTGGCTCACCGGCGAGCGGGTGCGGGGCTACCAATGGGCCGCCATGGCGCTCGCCGTCGCCGGCATCCTGGTGATCGCCGTCCACACCGATGCGGCCACCACGCCGCTCGGCCTCGGCCTCGTGATCCTGGCCGGCCTGAGCTGGGCCGGCGGCAATATGGTCGCGCGCGCGAGCGGCGTGCGCGATATGCTGGCCTACGTGATCTGGGGCAGCCTGTTCTCGGCGCCGCCGCTGCTCGCCCTGTCGCTCGCCCTCGAAGGCTGGGACGCCATGCGCGAGGGGGTGATGCGGGCCGATGCCGCCACTTGGGGCGCCGTCGTGTGGCAGGCGGTGGGCAACGCCCTGTTCGGCTACGCCGCCTGGGGCTGGCTGCTGGCGCGCCACCCCGCAGCCCTCGTCACGCCAATGGCGCTGCTCGTCCCGGTCTTCGGCATGGGCGCCTCCGCCCTCTGGCTCGGCGAGCCCTTGCCGGCCTGGAAGCTCGGCGCGGCCTCCCTCGTCATGGCGGGGCTCGCCCTCGGCGTCCTCTATCCGCGCTGGCGTCGCGTGTGAGGGGAGAGCGGGTCCGAAAGGCAAGCCTCGGCCCCGGCGAGATCCTCCGGCGTGTTGACGTTCCAGAACGGATCGAGGGGCTCTGACGGCCACGACACCCGGACCGCGCCGTGCGTGCGCAGGAAGGTGCCGACCCGCCGCTCTTCGCGAACCACGAGGGCGTCGTGGAGCGCCGCGCGCAGGGCGACGGACCACAGGGCCACGGTGAAGTGCTCGCGTCCGTTGGAGGCCGCCATGGCGATGGCTGCGTCGCCCACCGCCCCCGACAGGCGGGCGACGAGATCGGCGGGTAGGAACGGCGCGTCGCCGGTGACGCTCGCTATGTGGCGAACGTGCGGATGCTGACGGGCTGCGTGATCGAGGGCCGCCAGGATGCCGGCGAGGGGTCCGGCATGGCCGGGGACATCGTCGGGCACGATCGCGCCGGGAAAGTCCGAAAACCGGGCGGGGTCGCCGTTGGCGTTGAGGATCAGCCCGGCGCCGCATTGGGGCGCGAACCGCTCCACCACCCGATCGAGGAGGGTTCGGCCGTCGAGGGTGCGCAGGGCCTTGTCGCCCCCGCCCATGCGCCGCGACAGGCCGCCGGCCAGGACGACACCGAGAACTTCGCCGGGCCCGGACACTATTCGATGACGATGCGCGGCGCCGCGCGAGGCGCCGGACCGCCGGTCAGGTTCCCCCAGAGCTTGGCCGCGATATCCCGATAGACCTTGGCGTGCGGCCCATCGGGATCGACGGCCACCACCGGGCGGCCCGCATCCGAGCTCTCGCGGATGGTCATGTTCAAGGGCACCTCGCCGAGGAACGGCACGTCGAGGCGGGTCGCCTCGTCGCGGGCGCCGCCATGCCCGAAGATGTGCGAGGCGTGGCCGCAATTCGGGCAAACGAACGTTGCCATGTTCTCGATCACGCCGAGGATCGGCACCGAGACCTTGCGGAACATGGTCACGCCGCGCCGGGCATCGATGAGGGCGAGATCCTGCGGGGTCGAGACGATGACGGCGCCGGAGAGCGGCGTCGCCTGCGCCATGGTGAGTTGGGCGTCGCCGGTGCCGGGCGGCATGTCGACCACGAGGATGTCGAGCTCACCCCAAGCCACCTCGCGCAGCATCTGGGTGATGGCGGACTGGACCATGGGGCCGCGCCAGATCATCGCCGTCTCGGGTTCGATGAGGAAGCCGATGGACATGACCTTGATGCCGTAGCCCTCCATGGGGGCGAGCAGACGTTCCTCGATGACCTTGGGCTTGCCCGACAGGCCGAAGAGCTTCGGCACGGACGGTCCGTAGATGTCGGCGTCGAGCAGCCCGACCTTCAGGCCCTGCGCCGAGAGCGCCAGGGCGAGGTTGCAGGCGGTGGTGGATTTTCCGACCCCGCCCTTGCCCGACGCCACGGCGACGATATGGCGAACGCCCGGCAGGGCCGGGCCGGTGCGCGGCGGCGGTGGGGCCGCCGGCCGGCCCGGGGCGGGCGGCTGAGGCGGCGTCGGAGCCTGCGCCGGGTGGTTCGGGCCGCGCTCGGAGGTCAGGCTTGCGAACACCCCCGAGACACCCGGAGTGGCAAGGATCGCACCCTCGGCCCGGCGGCGTATCGGCTCGAAGCGCTCGGCTTCGCTTGGGTCGATGAGGATCGAGAACATCACCCGGCCGGTGGGATCGACGACCACCTGCGACAGGCGGCCGGACGCCGGCAGGGTGGTGCCTCCGGCATCGACGGTGACGGCCGACAGAATTCTCAGGACATCGTCGCGGGTGATCGCCAAGGGTCGGGCTCCTTGCGCAACGGACGGGCTGAACCGGGCCGGACGCGAGATCGGGGGCGCTGTCCGCGCCGGTCGGGGCACTTCGCGCGCGCATGTCGGCTTAAGGGGACAGCATGGGCGCGCGGCCAGCGCAACCCCGAGCCGCGCGGCCCATCATCGCGACCACGGGGTGCTTCCCGATCCCGCCTTCGAAACCAATACGATACTCGCCCGTTGAGCCCACGAACCGGTGGCGGCTCCATCGTGAGTGATGCCGCAACCCGGATGCGTCGAGATCGAGTCGGAGAATCCACCCCCATGCACCAGGGCAACCACCGCGATCACGAGGGCGCCAAGAAGCTCTTCGCCCTCATCAAGGACATCAAGGTCGCGATGATGACCACCGCGGACCCGGACGGAAAGCTCTACAGCCGTCCCATGTGGTGCCAGGACGCGGACGAGAATGGCGACCTGTGGTTCTTCTCCAAGCTGCACTCGCCAAAGACCGCCGAGATCAGCAAAGACAACCAGATCAACCTCGCCTATTCCGACCCGTCGAGCCAGACCTACGTTTCCATTGCCGGCAAGGCCGAGATCGTCACCGACCAGTCGGTCATCGACGACAAGTGGACCGAGAGCCTGAAAACCTGGTTCCCCAACGGCAAGGACGACCCGGAAGTGGCGCTGATCCGCATTCACCCGGAGAAGGGTGAGTACTGGGACAGCCCCAACGCCACGGCGCTCCACATCTACGGCTACGTGAAGGCGGCCCTCACGGGCGAGTCGCCGAAGACCGAGACCAAGAAGGTCGACTTGGCCTGATCGCTCATTAAAATCAGATAGCCTGAAGGGGCGGTCCATCGGATGGTGGGCCGCCCTTTCACGTTCCGGCACAGCATGCGCGATTGACTCAAGGCCGCCGCCCATGCGCCTCTCGCCACCGAGCGGGCGCGGGGTCCCGCGCCGGACCGGTCCGACCATGCTCGACCTCGCGACGCGGGTGTACAACCACAGCTTCAAGATCGACCCCATCGTCCGGTCGCTCCTCGACACCGATTTCTACAAGCTCCTGATGGCGCAGACGATCTTTCGCCGCCGTCGCGATACGCGCGTGACCTTCGGCATCCAGAACCGCTCGAAGAGCGTGCGGCTCGCCGATTTCGTCGATGCCGGCGAGCTCCGCGAACAGCTCGATCACGCCCGCACCCTGACCCTGAGCCGGGGAGAATCGACATGGCTGCGCGGCAACACCTTCTACGGCCAGCGCCAGATGTTCGCGCCCGACTTCATGGACTGGCTCGAGACGTTCCGCCTGCCGGAGTACGAGCTCGAGGCGCGCGACGGCCAGTACGTGCTCACCTTCCACGGGCCGTGGATCGAGACGACCATGTGGGAGGTGCCGGCCCTCGCCATCCTCAACGAGTTGCGGGCGCGGGGCGTCGTACGCCACATGGGCAAGCTCGAACTTCAGGTGCTGTATGCCCGCGCCATGACCCGGGTGTGGGAGAAGATCGAGCGCTTGGCGCGCCTGCCCGACCTGTCCATCGCGGATTTCGGCACGCGTCGGCGCCATGGGTTCCTGTGGCAGGACTGGTGCGTCGAGGCCATGCGCGCGGGCCTCGGCGACCGGTTCCTCGGGACCTCGAACTGCCTCATCGCGCTGCGCCGCGAGGTCGAGGCGGTGGGCACCAACGCCCACGAACTGCCGATGGTCTATTCGGCCCTGGCCGACGGCGACGCCGCCCTGGCGCGGGCGCCCTACGACGTGCTCGCCGACTGGCAGCAGGACTACGCCGGCAACCTCCTCGTCATGCTGCCCGACACCTACGGCACGAGCGGCTTCCTCGCGCATGCCCCCGACTGGATGAACGCCTGGACCGGCATCCGCATCGATTCGAAGGAGCCCATCGCGGGCGGCGAGGAAGCGATCGCGTGGTGGCGCTCGCGGGGCTGCGATCCCCGCGAGAAGCTGGCGATTTTTTCAGATGGGCTCGACGTTGACACCATCGAGGCCATCCACGCGCATTTCCATGGGCGCATGCGCATCGGCTACGGCTGGGGCACCCTGCTCACCAACGACTTTCGCGGCTTGGTGCCGGAGGAACGCCTCGATCCCATCTCCATCGTCTGCAAGGTCATCGCGGCCGATGGCCGTCCAACAGTGAAAATCTCCGACAACGCGTCGAAGGCCATCGGACCGGATGCCGAGATCGCACGCTATCGCCGGGTGTTCGGCGTCGAGGACGCCCCGGCGATGCCGGTCCTCGTGTGAGGTCCGCTCAGACCTCGGCTCCCTGGACGATGACGCCGTACCAGCCGAGTCCCGCATAAGTCTCGTAGCCGGGGGTGCGGTGAAAGGCGGTGACGGCCCCCGTAAGGGGATCGCGCTCCGCGCCACTGGTCCGGCCGGCCGGCTGGAGGCTCAGGGTTTCCTCCAGGACGCCCCGCCCGTCGGACGCCGCCAGCACGCGGCGGTGCGCATCGACGAGGAGCACGCGTGTCCGGCCCCGGTCCTCCGGCGACACCCGGACGCCGTCGACGATGGTACGGGCCTGTGCCTCCCAATCGAAATGGATCGCCAGCACGCCAACCGGCCGCGCCCTGCTCTCACCGCCCGCGCGGATACTGGCACAGTAGGTCGCCACCTGGGCGTTCCCGAGACGGACCTGCCGCGACACATCGGCGGCGACGTAGGCGTCGCCATCGGCCAAGCTGGCGGCCCGACGGAACCAAGGCTCGGACGAGACGTCACGGCCGATGACGTCGCGGAAGCGCCCGGGCCGACCATGAGCCAGGACGATGCCGTCCGGCGAGCACAGCCACAGGTCGAGATAGACCGTGTAGGCGTCGAGAATCACCCCGAGGCGTGCGGCGGCGTGGGCTGCCCGTTCGGGGGATGGCGTGGTGGCGCAGTCCACGATGGCCGCGTCGGTCGCCCACCAGCGTACGTCGCAGGTCCGCTCGTAGAGGTTGCGATCGATGAGTTCGACGGCGTTCAGGGCGAGGTCGATGAGCCGGTCGTCGCGGGTGTGGCTCGACAGATCCTCGACCTGAGCCTGGAGCCCGGCGATCCGGTCGGACAACTCGGCCTCCAGCGCCCTTGCGATCCCCTCGACCTCTCCGCCGATGGCGCGCACCTCCTGGGCGACAACGGCGAAGCCGCGTCCCATCTCGCCGGCGCGTGCCGCTTCGATGAGGGCGTTGAGGGCCAGGATCTTGACCTGGCCGGTGATGCCCTGGATGCGGCGGCTCTTCTCGGACGAGATGCGCTTCAGTTCGGCGATCTCCGCCGCCACGCCTCGTAGGCCGGTCCCGGGAGCGCTCGGCGGCGCTGGTGAAACCACTGCCCCCTGCTTGAGGCTCAAAGCCGACATCCGTCCCTCGTTCGTCCTGACACTCCAACATAAAAATGATCGAGATCAGCTAAGCTCCTATTAAAATTCTCACAATCGCATTGCCGTATTGTATTTTTCCAGTGCTATCCGCTCAGAAATAGAATTTTCGAGTGTTGATTTTTGTCGACGATCCTCCCAAGCATGATCTCGGTCAGATCTCATACGCAAAGGCGGCGGGCCGGCATCCGATTGTGATGGTTGCGTCGAAGTACGAAGCTAGCTGGCAACGAAGCAGCTTGGAAGGTGCTGGACAGAGGTCCGATGAACCCGATGGATATGCTGACCCGGATCGTCGGACGCGTCCGATCGGCAGCGCGGGCGGTCCGTTCCGCTCCCCGGCAACGCGGCGTCGATGAGACGACCGATGGCGCCTTGTGCCGGCGGATGTCAGGCGACAAGGACAGTGGGGCGCGAAAACACGCGGGGAAGCCCAGCATGCGGATCGATCTCAACGCCGATCTCGGCGAGGGCTACGGCCCCTACAGGATGGGCGACGACGCCGCCCTGCTCGACATCGTCACGTCGGCCAACGTCGCCTGCGGCTTCCATGCCGGCGATCCGGGCATCATGGTCGCGACCGCCCGAGCGGCGAAGGCGCGCGGCGTGGCGCTCGGCGCGCATCCGGGCTTCGACGACCGGCGCGGATTCGGCCGCCGGGTGATCCGCGCCACGCCCGGTGAGATCGAAGCCGATGTCGCCTATCAGATCGGGGCGCTCCAGGCCTGTGCGGCCTTGGCCGGTCACCGCGTCACCCATGTGAAGGCGCACGGGGCATTGGCCAACCTCTCGAATGCCGAGGACGACGTGGCGCGAGCCATCGCCAGGGCCGTGCGCGCCGTCGACGACACCCTCGTCGTTCTCGTGATGCCGGGCCTCGCCGCCGAGCGGGCGGCGGAGGCGGAGGGCCTGCGGGTGGTACGCGAGATCTACGCCGACCGCGCCTACGCGGAGGATGGGCAGCTCGCGCCGCGCGGCGAGCCGGGCTCGGTGATCACCGACCCCGAAGCCGTCGCCGCGCGGACCCGGCGCATGGTGGAGGAGGGCGCGCTCCTCACCCTGACCGGCCGCCGCATTCCGGTCTCCATCGATACGGTCTGCGTCCACGGCGACGACCCGCATGCGGTGGACACCGCCCGCGCCCTGCGCCGGACCCTGGAAGAAGCCGGCTTCACCCTGGCGCCATTCGCGGACTGATCACGCCTCCGCGATCAGAGCCCGCCCGGCAAGGGATCGTTTTGCGGCGCTGCACCGTTCCCCCGGCGCGGCGCTCCATCCGAGGGCGGCCGGCGTAGGCGTCGAGACGGAACCGGCATGGCGACGAGACCCAGTGCGAAACCTTCGCTGATGCCACCGCGCCCGACGCGGATCGCCGCCGCCGAGACGCCAGCCCCGACCATGACCTCGCCCCTCATCGTCGCGGCGCTCATCGTCACCGGACTCTATCTCGGCCGCGACGTGCTCATCCCCATCGCCATCGCGATCCTGCTCTCCTTCGTCCTCGGCCCACTGGTGAACTTCCTGAGGCGCTGGCATTTCGGGCGCTTCCTGTCCGTCGCCACCGCCGTGCTGATGACTCTGAGCGTGGTCGGGGCGCTCGGCACCCTCATCGGGGTGCAGCTCGCCGACATCGCAGGCGACGTCCCGCGCTACCGAACTACCATCGAGGGCAAGGTCGAGGGTCTCAAGGACACCCCCGCCGGACGCATGGCCGACTATGTCGCCAGCATCGGGCGGACCATGCACCAGGACGGTCCGAAGCCAGAGCCCAAACCCGAACCCAAATCGGATGCCGTCCCCGCCGCTCCGCCGCCCGAGAAGGCGATCCTCGTCGAGGTGAAGGACCGCGCGCCCGACGCCCTCACCATGGCGGGCGCCCTGCTCTCGCCGATCCTGCATCCACTGGCCACCATCGGCATCGTCTTCGTGGTGCTGCTGTTCCTGCTGATGCAGCGCGAGGATCTTCGCGATCGCATGATCCGCTTGGCCGGATCGAGCGACCTGCACCGGACCACGGTCGCCATGGACGACGCGGCCAAGCGCCTGAGCCGCTACTTCCTCGTCCAACTCGCCCTCAACGCGTCCTTCGGCATCGTAGTCGGCATCGGCCTCTACCTCATCGGCGTGCCGAGCCCGGTCCTGTGGGGCATCTTCTCGGCCCTCATGCGGTTCGTGCCGTATATCGGCGCCTTCGTGTCGGCGGTGTTTCCCCTGGCGCTGGCGGCGGCCGTCGATCCCGGCTGGTCCATGGTCGTCGAGACCCTGATCCTGTTCCTCATCCTGGAGCCCCTGGTCGGCCATTTCATCGAGCCGATGCTCTATGGCCACTCCACCGGCATGTCGCCCTTCGCCGTCCTCGTCTCGGCCCTGTTCTGGACCTGGCTCTGGGGACCCGTCGGGCTGTTGCTTTCGACGCCGCTCACCGTCTGCCTCGTGGTCCTGGGGCGCCACGTCGACAAGCTCGAGTTCCTCGACGTGCTGTTCGGCGACCGGCCGGCCCTCACGCCCGTGGAGAATTTCTATCAGCGTGTCCTGGCCGGCGACCCGGACGAGGTGCAAGAACACGCCGAACTGATCCTCAAAAGCCGCCCTCTGGCGGCGTATTACGACGAGGTGGTGATCAAGGGCCTCGAACTCGCGGCTCGCGACGCAGCCCGCGGTGTGCTCACACCCGAGCAGAAGAACGATATCCGTCAGAGTCTCGCCGGCCTCGTCGAGGACCTGGCCGAGCGAGACGATGACGCGGGCGCGGACACGTCCGAGACGAAGGCCGTTGGCAGCGACTGGCGCGCCGACGGAACGGTCCTGTGTGTCTCCGGACGCAGCTTCGTGGACGAGTCCGCCTGCGCCATCCTGGCTCAGCTCCTGCGCAACCGCGGGATCGGCGTGCGCGTCGTGCCGTTCTCGGAGGTGGCGCGCGCGCGGATCGACACATTCGAGGTCGGCCCGGCGCGACTCGTCTGCATCGTCTCCACCGCCATCAGCGGGGAGCCGACCCACCTTCGGCGCTTGGCCGAACGCCTGAAGCGCAAGCTGCCCCAGGCGTACACCGTCGTTGGCCTGTGGCAGGCCGACGAGGGCGACCGCGACGAGGCCGCCCAGGGCCGGGCGATCCCGGCCGATACCCACGTCACATCCCTGCGTGGCGCCGTCGAGGCCATCGTTGCTGCCGCCGACCCCTCCGCCCCCGATCCCGTGGACGTGGATCAGCCGACGCCACACCCCGTCGGCACCCCCATTCCCGCCTGAACGCGACGCATCCGCCCTTCGGGTCTTGACGGCAGGCCGTGGCGGCCGCTTCGTTGCCGCCCCGGTCCCTGAGAGGAAGCCCCGATGAGCGTCGTCGATCTCGCGCGGTTCATGGACGACCTCGCAACGGAGTCGGGTCAGGCGATCCTGCCGTTCTTCCGGGCCGCCTTCGGCATGGACGACAAGGGCCACGGCAGCGGCACCTTCGATCCCGTGACCGAGGCCGACCGCGCGGCAGAGGTGATCCTGCGCGGACTGATTCGCCGCACCTTCCCGACCCATGGCATCCTCGGCGAAGAGTTCGGCCCCGAGAACCTGGAGGCCGAATGCGTTTGGGTTCTCGATCCCATCGACGGAACCCGCGCGTTCATCGCCGGACTGCCGACCTGGGGCACCCTCATCGGCCTCACGCACAACGGCGCACCCGTGCGGGGCCTCATGCACCAGCCCTTTCTCGGCGAACGTTTCTCGGGCGACGGCGCCACGGCGCGGATGCGCTCGGCAAAGGGCGAGCGTGTCCTGCGAAGCCGACGCGGCACGAGCCTGAAGCACGCCCTCCTGGCCACCACCGACCCGCGCCTGTTCGCCGACGGACCCGAGCGCGATGGATTCACCGCCATCGAAGCCGCCGTGCGGATGTCGCGCTACGGCACGGATTGCTACGCCTACTGCATGCTGGCCGCCGGACAGATCGACCTCGTGGTCGAGGCCGGGCTCAAGCCCTACGACATCGTCGCGCTCATCCCCATCGTCGAGGGCGCCGGCGGCGTCATCACTGCTTGGGACGGAGGCCCCGCCGCCCCCGGCGGGCGCGTCGTGGCGGCGGGCGACCGTGCGCTCCACACCGAGGCGTTGCGACTCCTGAACCCATAAGTCAGGCCTTCGAAATCAACCTTTGGCATGCGCTTCGGCCGGGATCGCTTCGGCGACGTTGCCGGGTACGAAGGCGTCGAAGGCCGCCCAGAAATCCTCGCGGATGGCGTCGCGCTCCGATAGAATCTCGTGCCGGGCACCGGGCAGCACGAGAATGTGCGCGCCGCGCACCAAGCGTGCGAACCGCTCCGTCGCCCGCGTCTCGCAGACCGGGTCGGCACCTGCCGCAACGATGAGGCTCGGGATGGCGATGGTGGCGGCCACCCGCCTGTCGCGCAGGCGCGCCATGGCGCGGAACGCCCCGGCCAGCCACGCGATGGTGGGGTCCCCCACCGCACCCGCCCCGACGGCGCGCGCGGCCTCGGCGTTGCGAGCGTAACGCACCGGGTCCGTCGACAGCCGGTTTCCCGAAAACGGCTTGGTGGCGATGGAGGTCGCCTTGCCGAACGGAATGTACCGGCGTCCGAAGCCGAAGCGGTGAAGGAAGCGGGCCAGCACCGAGGCACCGGCGGGCCAGCGCACCATGCGGATGGCGAGCATCGGCGCCACGGTGACGATGCGCCCGAACGGCAGCCAGCCCTCGTGGGCACCGGTGAAGGCGACGGCGCCCCCCATGGAATGGGCGAGGCACACGTGGGGCCGCGGCATCAGCGGCCTGAGGACCACCTCCGCGACGGCCTCAAGATCGCGACGGTAATCATCGAAGCGGGCGACATGGCCCTTGTGGGCGTCGGCGACCTGACGCTGCGATTCACCCTGGCCGCGCCAGTCGAACGCCACGACGGCGAAGCCCCGCCCGCGCAGATCACCGATCGTCTCGTAGTACTTCTCGATGAACTCGGCCCGGCCCTGGAGCAGGCAGACGGTGCCTTTCACGAGGCGTGTCGTGGGACGCCAATGCGCCACACGCAGTTCGAGGCCGTCGCCGGTACGGACCGCCTTGAGCGCGCCACCGGGTGGGACCGGATTGTCCGGCGTCGAGCGCAACGTCAGCATCGACCAATCCTCATGGGGTCCCGTCTCCTCCCGGCAGTCTCACGTACGACGAAAATTCGAAAAATCCCGTTCGATCCGGCGATCCAGGCTCTTGTGGGGACAAAACCCGGCGCCAATATCATGGGGGCACCGGCCATTACGGCGGTGCGACCGGTCCGGCCCTTGGGCGGACCAGACTTCAGCATGTTGCTTCTTATGGAGAATATGTCATGCGTCAGTTCGATCTTGCACCCCTTTACCGTTCCACCGTCGGGTTTGACCGCCTGTTCTCGGCCCTGGATCAGTACGTTGCTGCCGATCCGGCTCCGAGCTACCCGCCCTACAACATCGAACGCACCGGCGAGAACGCTTACCGGATCACCGTGGCAGTCGCCGGATTTACCGAGACCGACCTATCCATCGAGGTCAAGGAAAACGCGCTGACCCTCAAAGGTGAGCGGACGCCCGACGCGAACAATCCGGTGACGTTCCTGCATCAGGGCATCGCCGCCCGCGCCTTCGAGCGGCGCTTCCAGCTCGCCGACTATGTTCAGGTCACGGGCGCAGCGCTGGAGAACGGACTCCTTCACATCGATCTCGTCCGCGAGATCCCGGAGGCGAAGAAGCCGCGCCACATCCAGATCGCGACCGGACGGGGTTCGGCCGCGCCGGCCATCGAGGGTAAGGTCAAACAGGCCGCCTAAGTCCGCCATCGACACCGCTTGCATGAGCGCCCCGGCCGTTTCGCCGGGGCGCTTTGGCGTGGGGATCATCCCCGCTGTCAGGATTCGTCGTCGAAGCGGTCGCCACGGCCCGGCTCCTTGCAGCGATAGCCGACGAAGCAGCGCGGCGTGTAGCGCGCGGGCACGAAGGCCGGAATCGTGACCTCGGTGATCTCGCAGAAGCCGCGATCGCGCACGAAGCGGTCGTAGGTCGCGCCGCCGGTCCCCAGCACCACGCCACCCTGGCGAGAGACGGTGTCTTTCGCCTGCGCGCAACTCATGTCCGTGGTGGATGCCCGCTGTGCCTCGGCGGGGCCGATCACGCCAAAACAGATCAGGGCGAGGAGAAAGCGGGTCATGCGGTCCGTCCCGTTCGCCGCGCGCAACGGAGCGCGGCCACGGAGAGAACGCCCCGCGGTGATCCGCGATCCCGGGACGCGCCGTCGCGTACGGTCTACAAGTCGCCGAAGATGAGTTGGCCCTGCGGACTCGGCCGCCGCGCCGGCGTCCCGGTCCGGGGCGCGGGTTTGGCCGCGCGCCGGACGGGTGGGCGCTTGGCCGACGGCTCCGCCCGCAGGCGCGCCTTGGCGCGATCGCGGGCGATGGCTTCCGGGGCATTGGGATCGTCGTCGAGCCACTTGCCGCGCTTGATCACCTCGTTGACCCGCCCCTGGTTCACGCCGACCTTGAAGGCGATCTCCTGCTGGGTCATGCCCGTGGAGGCATGGAGATCGAGGATCGCGCGGGCGAGTTCGGGCGTCATCTTCTGTCCGGTCAGGCGCCGGGCCGGCTTGACGGTGCGGGTGGCGCGGTCGCGCTCGCGCAGGCGTTCCAAGAGGGCCAGCGCCATGAGCATCCCGTGCTCGCGGAGCGACTCCTCGAATTCCTTCAACGTTGCCATGCTTGGCATCCTTGCCGGCGCCGGTATCCATGCTCGGAACCGGGACCGTCGTACAAACGTGCCGCACGCCTTGGAGTTGCGCGCGACGGGAACGGGATGGTTGGGCCCGCAGCCCCAGTCTTACAACCGGCCCGGCCCGTCATCCACCGGTATTCACGCGAGTCATGGCTCGCTTGGTTCCGGGGGCAACCTTCGGATAAACGGCATGTCCGCCCGCTGAAACCAGGATGCTTCGCGCGATGATCAGTCCGATCGTTTCCGTCTCCCGCGAGGGGCCGCCCCCCGGCGTGCCCTCGCTGGTCGATGCCCTGGAGGGTGGGGCGATCCTGATGTTCCCCGACCTCGATTTTCCGTTCAGCGCATTCGAGGAACGCTTCGTCGAGCGGCCCTTCGCCGACGGCAAGGCCAAGAACGTCAACATCCGGGGGTTGAACGCCGAACTGCGGGGGGCGGCCGGCACGCCGGAGGAACGGGAGGCGCTTCGCCAGCTCCTCATTCGCTATCGCGCCTTCGCGGAAGGGCTGATCGCCCGGCATCTGCCAGCCTATGTCGGGAAGGTTTCGTTGGCGGGGACTTCCTACCGGCCGTTCGAAGTCGATCAGCGCAAGCTGAGCTGGCGGCGCGACGACACCCGCCTGCACGTCGATGCCTTCCCGTCGAACCCCATCGGCGAGAAGCGCATTCTTCGGATTTTCCGCAACATCAACCCGGAGGGCCAGCCGCGCCTGTGGCGGGTGGGCGAGGACTTCGCCTCCATGGCGGAAAAGTTCGTTCCGACGCTGCCCGGCTACTCGCCGCTCTCGGCGCGCCTCCTTGCGGCCCTGAAAATCACCAAGGCCCGGCGCTCCGAATACGACCACCTGATGCTGCATCTGCACGACGCCCTGAAGCGGGACATGGATTACCAGACCGACGCCCCCCAGGCCGAGGTCCGCTTCACCCCCGGCCAGACCTGGGTGACGTTCTCGGACCTCGTGATGCACGGCGCCATGGGCGGCCGCTACATGCTGGAGCAGACCGCCTATCTCAGGGTCGCCGACCAGGCCGACCCCGAGCGCAGCCCTCAGCGCATCCTGGCCCGCACCCTCGGCCGGCCCCTGCGCTGACGTTTTCTCAACCCGGACAAGGACCCGCCATGATCCTCGAAATCGCCCAGATCGACATCAAGCCCGGCTCGGAATCCGACTTCGAGGCCGGCATCGCCAAGGCTTCGGAAATCTTCCGGGCCGCCAAGGGCTGCCGGAGCTTCGCCGTCCGCCGCTCCATCGAGAAGCCGCAGCGCTACCGCCTGCTCATCGAGTGGGACACCCTGGAGGCCCACACCAAGGACTTCACCGGGTCTCAGCCCTGGCAGGATTACCGGGCCATGGTCTCTCCATTCTTCGAAGCTCCGCCGAGCGTCGAGCATACGGAACTGGCGCTCAAGGCGTTCTAACGATCCGAGCCGCGGCACGGTGTTGCGGATGCAACCCCGTTGTTCCATCCCGGCCCGCGCACGGCGCGGGTTCGGATGCCCGGTGACAGGGACACGCGGACTGCGTACCACGGTGTCCGGAAATCCACTTCGAGCGATCCTCGCCCATGCTTCAGCGCCCCCTCCGCATCGGCACCCGCGGCAGCCCGATGGCGCTCGCTCAGACCGGTATGGTGCGTGACCGGATCGTCGCCGCCAATCCCGGACTCACGACCGAGATGGTGGTGGTCAACACCGTGGCCGACCGCATCCTCGACCGGCCGCTTTCGGAGATCGGCGGCAAGGGTCTGTTCACCAAGGAACTCGAACAGGC
The DNA here is from genome assembly GCF_008039485.1 of Methylobacterium sp. WL69. Taxonomy (NCBI): domain Bacteria; kingdom Pseudomonadati; phylum Pseudomonadota; class Alphaproteobacteria; order Hyphomicrobiales; family Methylobacteriaceae; genus Methylobacterium; species Methylobacterium sp. WL69. The sequence continues at coordinate 99,578 of NZ_VRUZ01000004.1, forward strand.
GCTGTTCGCCGACGTGGTCGATGTCGCCGTCCATTCCATGAAGGACGTGGAGACCTGGCTGCCCGAAGGCCTTGTCATCGCCTGCATCCTCGAACGCGACGATCCGCGCGACGCGTTCCTGTCGCCCCGTGCCGCCGGCTTCGCCGACCTTCCCGCGGGCTCCCGCGTCGGCACCTCGTCGCTTCGCCGGGCCGCGCAGGTGCTCATGCGCCGCCCCGATCTGCGCATCGTCCCCTTACGCGGCAACGCCAACACCCGAATGCGCAAGCTGGAGGAGGGGACCTGCGACGCCACCCTCCTGGCGCTCTGCGGCCTGGAGCGCCTCGGCATGGCCGAGATGGCCCGCAGCGTGCTGGCCGTCGACGAGATGCTGCCGGCGGTGGCGCAAGGCGCCCTCGGTATAGAGTGCCGCGAGGGGGATGCCGACGTGCGGGCACTGCTCGCCCCCCTGGTCAGCCCACGGGCGACGGCCGAACTCGCCGCCGAGCGCGGCTTGCTCGCGGAACTCGACGGCTCGTGCCGTACGCCCATCGCGGCCCTCGCCCGCATCGACGGCGACACCCTGTCCCTCGACGGCCTGCTATTCCTGCCGGACGGCAGCGCCCATTGGGCGGTCCAGCGCTCCGGCTCAGTCTCCGATGCCGCCCGCATCGGCGCCGAGGCCGGCGCGGAGCTGAAGCGCGCGGCGGGCGACACCTACTTCAAGCATCTCCAATAGCCGTCAGATCAGACTGCGCTCGATGGCCTCCTCGTCGCAGACGACACCGGCCGCGCGGGCATATTCGAGGCCGAGCGGGTGGGGCACCCGCGTGACGGGCGCCGCATCGGTGAACGCCCCGAGGAACACCCGCATGACGTGGGCGACGGCCTCGGGCGTCACCGAGCGCAGATCGTCGGCGTAGTAGCGACCGGCATTGGCCGTGCTGGTGACGATCTCGTAGGCGGGGAAATACACCGCGCGTGGCTCGGCCTCGACCACCTCCTCGGCCGCCACCCGCAGGGCCGCCTTACTGTAGGCGTTGGACACCAGGACGTGCCGATCCGCGTAGGACGCGATGAGCGGCACCGGCGACACCGTGAGGATCACGCGCGCCTTCGCGTTCACGGAGAACAGTCGGTCGAGGAAAGCGAGCAGGTCGTCGCGCACGCCTCCGGCGCGCGCGTTGACGAAGGCGTAGCGTTCCGGATCGAAGCCGTCGCCGATCACCCCCGGCGCCACGGGCAGGGCAGCCCCATCGGCGCGGTGCTCCCAGCCCTCCGTGAGCCCGAGGGTGAACACGAACACGTCGAGCTCTTCGAACATCTTTCGGACCGCCGCGAGGTGGGTTTCACGCGACGCGAGCAAGGCGGCCTCGTCCGAGAATCCCTCGGGCTCGATGGCCGGACGGAACGGATCGACGAGGCGACCGTCCGGCCGGGTCCAGACCGCGAGGTCCGGCACGTAGGTGCCGTAGGCCCGGTCGAACAGCTGGAGCAGTTGGCGCGCGGTGTAGACGTTGCCGTAGCGGGCGCAATAGGTGCCGTACTGGCGCGCCTCCGCCGCCCCCGGTGACAGGCCGGCGGGCGCCGCCTCGGCGAGGTAGCGGCCGAACCCGGCCTCCGTCAGGGCGCGCGCGACGTGCTGGGCGAAGCAGCTCCCGGCGGTGGCAACGCGCACGCCCGGCGGAATGAGAAAGGCGCCGCTCGGCCCCGGCGCCAGGGCGAACGGGGGCACGCCCGCCACGACCTTGCGCCAGAATCGCTCGGCCGGTAGATCGGCGTAAGGGTTCATCACCACGGCGGCACCTCTCATCCGATCGCTCACAGGCTGGCCGCACCGGGCCTTCGCACGGGTCGAAACCCTCGCGCGATCCGTCTCATCACCGGGTTCTTGGTCGCCATCCTGGGCGGGACCGTGGCGCCGGTCGTCTGCCGAGGCGGACCCGAAGCGCAACGGCCCCCGCATTGCTGTGCTGGGCAATTGTCAGGCCGACGGCATCGCGCGCGCCCTCGCCCTGCTTCTGCCCGACGCCCGGGTCACCCTGGTGCCCCTGGCGACCCTGCGCCGCGACCACGCCACCCTGGCGCGCCTGCATCACCACCTCGCCCCGTTCGACCACGTCTTCTCCCAGTTCTTCCCCCAAGGCTTCATCGCGGGCGGCAACGTCCACGCCCTGGCGCGGAACGACGGGCGGGTGCGCCTGTACCCGACGATCCTGTTTCCCGCCTTCCACCCCGACATGGTCCATGTCGGCGATGTCAGTGCGCTCTCGGCCGCCCGCCTCGTGCACTCGCCCATGGGACCGTATCATTCGGCCATCGGGCTCTGCGCTTATCTCGAGGGCCGCACGGTGGACGAGACCCTCGCCCTGTTCCGGGACGACGTGTTCGCGCGCCTCGGCTACTACGACGCCTGGATCGACGCGAGCGCCTACCTCCTCGGCAGCGCCCGCGACATCGATTTCCCCCTCGACGCGGAGTTGGCGCGCTGGGCGCGCCGAGGCTGCTTCATGCACGTCCTCAATCACCCGAAATTCTTCGTGCTCGCCGACCTCGCCCGACGCCTCGCGCGGGAAGCCGGCCTGGCGCCGCTGGACCTGGCTGCGGAGGACTACCTCGCCGACGATCTCGTGGCGGATGCCGTCTGGCCGCTCTACCCTGAGATCGCGCAGCGATATGGGCTGGCCGGGACCGTCCATTTCAAGCCGAAGGAGCGGGACGGCGCGGCGCCCGTCCTCCTCGACCGCGACGCCTACATCGCCGGCAGTTTCACGGCCTACGCCCGGTATCCGGTGGAGTCCCTCGCCTGTCCGCGCGTGGCGGCCTGGCGTGGGGACCCGGCGGTGCGGGCGATGTTCTCCTGAGATCGGTCAGCCGGTGGCGTGCGAACCCTTCGCGACGGCGATGCCGCGGGCGAGTTCGGCGATGGGCTGCATTCGGAACGGCTTGGCGACGAACAGGCTGTCGCTGACGGCCCGCCCCCGGGGATGCGTGCCGCTGGAAGCGTAGACCACGGGCCGGCCGGGATGCAGGGCCCGGAACGCGTCGGCGACACTCCAACCGTCGACGAGGCCGGGCAGGTTGATGTCCGTGAACAACCAGTCGATGGCGCCCCCCGCCTCGCGAATGGTCGTGAGGGCCGCCTCGCCGCTGGAGGCGGCGGTCACGGACGATCCGCCCTGCTCGCAGACGCGGGTGAGCATGTCGAGGAGCAGGTAGTTATCCTCGACGATCAGAACCCGGCAGCGGGAATCCATCACATCTCCCAACACTTTGCACGGACGCGTGTATCCTGTAATGGTTAAGCCTGCATCAACGTCAGCGACGGTTCGCTCGTGCCGATATTCGCGCCATCCCTCCATGAGATCCCGACCCTCGCCGACCCGTTCGACACAGATGTCGTCTCGCGATGCGCCGGTGGAGTGCCGGTCTACGATCCGGCGACTCTCGCCGAACTCGAAGGCGTGTTCGGGCACGCGCGGCTGATGGACCTTCTGGCTCACCTCAAGCTCGAGATCTCGCAGCGGCTCGGCTGGCCCGAAACCGAGCGTCTGGCCCTACGGCACGATGCTCACACCCTGTTGTCGGTCAGCGGGTCCCTCGGCTTCTTCGATCTGTCACGGCGCTGCCTGGAGATGGAGCAGGCCTGCCTCCTCGGCGCCGATCTGGTGGCTCCCCTGAGCGCGGCCCGGGCAGCGGCCGAGGGGGCGATCGCGGCCATCTGCGACATGGAAGCCCTGGCGGCCTGACGGAGTACGCGCCGCAGAGAGTCGGACCGTTGCCTCGATGCGACAGGGTGGACCGGAAAGTCGGGTTCGGTCCCGCCGGTCCCCATGCCGCCATCTTGTCGGAGGAAGTTCGTCGCATCGAAGACACGGTGCGGGGGCACACGGCGCCTGCCACGAATCGGTGGTGGAAACGCACCGTCAAGGTTGACGGAACCTTCGCTTAACCTGACCGGCTTAGACAGACGAGCCTGAAGACGCCGTGCGAGCCACCCTTCGGGACGCACCGGCCGCAGGCACCGTCCGAGGAGAACAGGACCATGACCACGATCGCGCGCTCCCGCGTGTTCAGCCTCGCGGCGGCGCTCTGCGCCGCCCTCAGCGTCGCAGCCTGCAGCAACGACAAGGATCTCGCCGACGCCTCCGGCTTCGGCGCCGGCGCGGGCGGCGCCTACGGGGCCGGGGCGGGCACGCCCGGCAGCGCCCAGGACTTCGTGGTCAACATCGGCGACCGGGTGTTCTTCGAATCCGACTCGACGGATCTGACGTCCACGGCCACGGCGACCCTCGACAAGCAGGCGAGCTGGCTCCAGCGCTATCCGCGCTACACCTTCCTCATCGAGGGGCATGCCGACGAGCGCGGCACCCGCGAGTACAACTTCTCCCTCGGTGCCCGCCGCGCTCAGGCGGTGAACGACTACCTCGCTTCACGCGGCATTGCCTCCGGTCGCATCCGTACCGTCTCCTACGGCAAGGAACGGCCCGTGGCCGTGTGTAACGACATTTCGTGTTGGTCCCAGAACCGCCGCGCCGTCACAGTCCTCGACCGGGGCGCCGGCTCCTGATCCGCCGGCCGGGTCCGGCACGACGGCCGGGCCCACTGGGCGAGCCTGCCTTTTGCCGCGATGCGGGACACCTGTTATGGGGCGGAAGGCCGCTGCGGCGGCCTTCGCGGGATACTTCACCGGTGCCGATCGCCATGCTCCGTCGCCTCCTCCTGACAAGCTGTCTCACCCTCCTGGCCCTGTCTCCGGCGACCGCCCAGGACGGGTCCGATTTCGTCGTGCGGCTGAACCGGCTCGAGAATCAGTCGCGCCAGCAGGCGGGGCAGATCGAGACGCTCCAGTACGAGAATCGTCAGCTCAAGGAGCAGTTGCGCAAGTTCCAGGAGGATGTCGAGTTCCGCCTGCAGGAGGCCAAGGGCGGCCGCGGCGCGGCCTCCCCGAGCGGCGCGCCGCAGAAGCCGGCCAAGCGCAGTGACGCCTTCGATCCTGAGCAAAATCCCGGCCGGCCGGGCGCACCGATGCAGCTCGGCGCCACGACTCCGACCGCACCGGTGGCCGAGCCCCCCCGTGCCCGCACTGTGCCGCCGACGGTGGTCGAGGCCGACGACGAAGAGCCGGGCCTGTCGGCTCCCGGCTTCGGCGGCCCCGTCGATCTGACGCCGCCGTCGCGGGTACCGACCACTGGCGCCATCGCGCAGCCGGCCCGCCCCGGAATCGCGGCCACCGCCACGGGCGACGCCCGGGCCGACTACGAATCGGCCTACGCCTACATCCTCCAGCGCCAGTACGAGCAGGCCGAAATGGGCCTGCGCCAGTTCATTCAGTCCCATCCGCGCGACGGGCTCGTGCCGGCGGCGACCTACTGGCTCGGCGAGAGCTACCTTCAGCGCAATCGCAACCGGGAGGCGGCCGAGCAGTTCCTGAAGGTCTCCACCGACTACGCCCGTTCGCCCCAGGCGCCGGATGCGATGCTGAAGCTCGGCACCTCTCTGAACGCGCTGGGCGCCCGCGAGCAGGCCTGCGCGACGCTCGCCGAGCTCGAGCGCAAGTTCCCCGGCGCCGCTCCCTCCGTGCGCCAGGGCGTGACCCGCGAACAGAAACGCGCCCGCTGCGCGGCGTGACCGTAACGGCGTTCGACCCCGCCGCCATCGAGGCGGAACTCGCTCCCTTCGTCGCCCCTGCGATCCCGCATGGCGGCGTGCTCCTCGCCGTCTCGGGCGGCCCCGATTCGACGGCTCTGATGCGGGCCGCCCTCCGGGCCGGACCGACGGTCTCCCTCCACGTCGCCACCGTGGATCACGGGTTGCGAGCCGCCTCGGCCTCGGAGGCCGAGGGCGTCGCGGCGATGGCCCGGAACCTCGGCCTGCCGCACCGCACCCTCGTCTGGACCAGTCCGAAGCCCGCCAACGGCCTTCAGGCGGCGGCTCGTTCGGCCCGGTACGGGCTGCTGGGCGATCACGCGAACGATCTCGGGGTCGGGTGGGTGCTGACCGGGCACACCCGCGACGATCAGGCCGAAACCGTCCTCATGCGGCTCCTGGCCGGGAGCGGCCCGGCGGGTCTCGCCGGCATGCGGGCCGTACGCCTCCTCGTCGGCGTGGTCCGCCTCGGGCGGCCGTTCCTCCACCGACCGAAGGCCGACCTCGTCGCCTATTGCGCGGCGGATGGACTTGTCCCCGTCCAGGATGAGTCGAACGCCGATCCGCGCTTCGCCCGGGCTCGGCTGCGTCGCCTCCTGCCGGACCTCGCCCGCGAGGGCTTGAGCGACACGCGTCTGACGCGTCTCGCCGCACGCTGTGCCCGCGACGACGAAGCCCTGACGGAGACCGCGCGCACCGCGTATCTGGCGGCGCGCCGTCCGGCCGACGGTCCCAGCCTCGTCCGCCTCGACGCGTCGAGCCTGGCCGCCCTGCCGGACACCATCCTGATCCGTGTCCTCATCCAGGCCCTCGCAGAGGCCGGGGCGGGGCGGCCGCGCCTGGAGCGGATCGAATCCCTCGTGCTCGAAGCCCTGCGCCCCGCCCTCCGGGATCGGACGCCCCTGCGCCGGACCCTGGCGGGGATGCTGGTTTCCCTGACGCGGGGCAGGGGACTCACCCTCGCGGCCGCGCCCGCACGGACCGGTCGCGATGGGGCTGGGGACGGCCTTGCCGCAGGCGCGCGCGATTTACTTGGCAAGGGAGACGGGGCTGCCTACATTGGCCTGGAGTGTCCGGACTGATAACCGCCCATTCGCGCCGCGGGCCCGGATGCCCCCCCAGGGATTGATCGATGAACCCGAACTTCCGCAATTTCGCCTTGTGGGTCGTCATCTTCCTGCTCGTGCTCGCCCTTGTGACCCTGTTCCAGAATCCGGGACATCGCGGCGGCGGCGCCGAGATCGCCTACAGCCAACTCCTGAACGATGCCGATGCCGGTAAGATTCAGACGGTGGTGATCTCCGGGCAGGACGTGAGCGGCACCTATGTCGGCGGCGGCAACTTCTCGTCCTATGCGCCGAACGATCCCGGTCTTGTCTCCAAGCTCCAGAGCAAGGGCGTCCAGATCACCGCGCGTCCGCCCTCGGACAACACGCCGTGGTTCATCCAGCTCCTCGTCAGCTGGCTGCCGATCCTCGTGTTCATCGGCGCCTGGATTTTCCTCAGCCGGCAGATGCAGTCCGGTGCCGGGCGCGCCATGGGCTTCGGCAAGTCGAAGGCCAAGCTCCTCACCGAGGCTTCGGGCCGGGTGAGCTTCGATGACGTGGCCGGTGTCGAGGAAGCCAAGGAAGATCTTCAGGAGATCGTCGAGTTCCTGCGCGACCCGCAGAAGTTCCAGCGACTCGGCGGCCGCATTCCGCGCGGCGTGCTCCTCGTCGGCCCCCCCGGCACGGGTAAGACCCTCATCGCCCGGGCCGTGGCCGGTGAGGCCAACGTGCCGTTCTTCACCATTTCCGGTTCGGACTTCGTCGAGATGTTCGTCGGCGTCGGCGCCAGCCGCGTCCGTGACATGTTCGAGCAGGCGAAGAAGAACGCCCCCTGCATCATCTTCATCGACGAGATCGACGCGGTGGGTCGCCATCGCGGCGCCGGCCTGGGCGGCGGCAACGACGAGCGCGAGCAGACCCTCAACCAGCTCCTCGTCGAGATGGACGGGTTCGAAGCCAACGAGGGCGTGATCATCATCGCGGCCACCAACCGGCCCGACGTGCTCGATCCCGCCCTGCTGCGTCCGGGCCGGTTCGACCGCCAGATCATGGTGCCGAACCCCGATGTCGTCGGCCGCGAGCGCATCCTGCGCGTCCACGTCCGCAAGGTGCCCCTGGCGCCGGACGTCGACCTGAAGGTCATCGCGCGCGGCACCCCGGGCTTCTCGGGCGCCGATCTCATGAACCTGGTGAACGAATCCGCCCTGCTCGCCGCTCGTCGTGGAAAACGCATCGTCACGATGCACGAGTTCGAGGACGCCAAGGACAAGGTGATGATGGGCGCCGAGCGCCGCACCCTGGTCATGACCGAGGACGAGAAGCGGCTGACCGCCTACCACGAGGGCGGCCACGCCATCGTCGCCTTCAACGTGCCGGCCACCGATCCCGTCCACAAGGCGACGATCATCCCACGCGGCCGGGCCCTCGGCATGGTCATGCAGCTGCCCGAGCGCGACAAGCTGTCGATGTCCTTCGAGCAGATGACTTCGCGCCTGGCCATCATGATGGGCGGCCGCATCGCCGAGGAAATGACCTTCGGCGCCGACAAGGTGACCTCCGGCGCCCAGTCCGACATCGAGCAGGCGACCCGCCTCGCCCGCATGATGGTGACCCGCTGGGGCTTCAGCCCCGAGCTCGGTACCGTCGCCTACGGCGAGAACAACGACGAGGTGTTCCTCGGCATGTCCATGGGCCGTCAGCAGACGGTGTCGGAGGCCACCGCCCAGAAGATCGACGCCGAGGTCCGCCGTCTCGTGGAGACCGGCCTGCAGGAGGCGCGCCGCATCCTCGGCGAGCACAAGGACGACCTCGAAGCCCTGGCCCAGGGGCTCCTCGAGTACGAGACCCTGTCGGGGGACGAAATCCGCAATCTCATCGCCGGCAGGCCGCCGGTGCGGGATTCCGGTGACGGCCCGTCGAATACGGTGCGCGGCTCCTCGGTCCCGTCCGCCGGGCGCGGGCGACCGCGCGAGACCGATGGCGGCCTGGAGCCGCAACCGCAGGCCTGATCTTCCATCGGTACCCAGCCGACGATCCCGTGAGCCCGCCCCCCGGCGGGCTCACGTATATCCGGGGGCCGTCGACCGCATCGGACTTGTCCACCGCCGCGGATCGGGCCGTCATCTTTCTCGACCGGACCTTCGGGCTCAAGGCAGTAAGCTCTGCTCGACCGACGTTCAGGAGGGCGGCTTGGTGGGACGGACCGGGACCGCCCCATATCCGACAAGCGCCATCGCAGCCAACAAAAGACGGATCGCGAAAACCATGTCGCGCAAGTATTTCGGAACCGACGGCATCCGGGGCCGCGCCAACGGCGTCATCACGCCGGAACTCGCCCTGAAGGTCGGGCAGGCGGCCGGCATCATCTTCCAGCGCGGCGACCACCGCCACCGTGTGGTCATCGGCAAGGACACCCGCCTGTCCGGCTACATGATCGAGACCGCCCTGATTGCGGGCTTCACCTCCGTCGGCATGGACGTGCTCCAGCTCGGGCCGATGCCGACGCCGGCGGTGGCGATGCTGACCCGCTCCATGCGCGCCGATATCGGCGTGATGATCTCGGCCTCGCACAACCCGTTCGAGGACAACGGTATCAAGCTGTTCGGGCCCGATGGGTTCAAGCTCAGCGACGAGGTCGAGCGCGAGATCGAGGCCCTCATCGACGGCGAGCTTCACAAGCGCCTGTCCGGCTCGCGCGACCTCGGCCGGGCCAAGCGCATCGAGAGCGTGCATGCCCGCTACATCGAGTTCGCCAAGCGTTCGCTCCCGCGCAACGTCACCCTCGACGGCCTGCGCATCGTGGTCGATTGCGCCAACGGCGCGGCCTACCGCGTCGCGCCCGAGACCCTGTGGGAGCTCGGCGCCGAGGTGATCGCCATCGGCGTCGAGCCGGACGGCTTCAACATCAACCAGGATGTCGGTTCGACGGCACCGGCGGCCCTCGCCGCCAAGGTCCGCGAATTGCGCGCCGACATCGGCATCGCCCTCGACGGCGATGCCGACCGCGTCCTCATCGTCGACGAGAAGGGCCAGTCCGTCGACGGCGACCAACTCATGGCCGTCGTCGCCCGCTCGTGGCAGGAGGACGACCGCCTGACCCAGCCGGGGCTTGTGGCGACGATCATGTCCAACCTCGGCCTCGAGCGCTATCTCGGCGGCATCGGCTTGTCCCTGGCGCGCACGGCGGTGGGCGATCGCTACGTCCTCGAGCACATGCGCGAGCACGGCTACAACCTCGGCGGCGAGCAATCCGGCCACATCATCATGTCGGACTACGCCACCACCGGCGACGGCCTCGTCGCCGCCCTCCAGCTCCTCAGCGTGGTCAAGCGCTCGGACCGGCCCGTGAGCGAGGTCTGCCACTGCTTCGACCCGTTGCCGCAGATCCTGCGCAACGTTCGCTACCGCGCGGGCGAGCCCCTTCGGGCGGACGCCGTCGTCACCGCCATCGCCCAGGCCCGCGAGCGCCTCGGCAACACCGGACGCCTCGTGATCCGCGCATCGGGCACCGAACCGGTGATCCGCGTGATGGCCGAGGGCGACGACCGCACCCTGGTGTCGGATGTCGTCGACACGGTGGTGGACGCCGTGGCGAAGGCCGCCGCCTGATCGGCTACGGATCGTCTTCGGGGACCCGATGGTTTTCGGTGCCGCACGGGACGCCCTGTTTCCTCTGGCTCGGCGCTCTTCGATGACGTTGGCGTTCCCATCCCGACATGTCTGGACCGGGTCGCGGCGAGGGGGGTGCGACTGGGGCGCCTATTTTCCGTCTGCCGACTGATGACCCCGGTTCGGACCGGAGAAGACCCCGAGCGCGCAATCAGACAGTCTCAGCCGCCGGTCATCGGCGGGAAGAACGCGATTTCCGAGGCACCGGCCAGGGGCGCAGTCGATTTCGCGTGGATGCGGTCGATGGCCACCCGCACCACACCGTCGCCCTCGAACGCGTAGGCGTATTCCTCGCCCCGGCCGCGCAGCCACCGGAGGAGATCCGCGACGGTGTCGAGGCCGGCGGGCAGATCCACCACCTCCTCGGCCTTGCCGACGCGCTCGCGCACCCAGGCGAAATAGACGAGCTTCATGGCGAGCCTCTCAGCGTGGGTCGTCGATGACGTGCTTGATCCCCGCCCGCATGTAGTCCCACCCGGTGTAGAGCGTCAGGGCTGCGGCGATCCACAGCAGGTAGGTTCCGGTCTGGATCGTACCCGGCAGGATCGTTTCGCCGGCGGGACCCGCCACGAGGAAACCGATGGCGATGAGTTGCAGGGTGGTCTTCCACTTGGCGACACGGCTCACCGGCACGCCGACTTTCAGCTCGGCCAGATACTCCCGCAGGCCCGAGACCAGGATCTCCCGGCACAGGATCACGATGGCCGCCCACAGGGTCCAACCGTGGATGGTGGTGTCGGCGGCGAGCATGAGGAGGCAGGCGGCCACCAGCAGCTTGTCGGCGATGGGGTCGAGCATCCGCCCCAGGGCCGAGCTCTGGTCGTAGGTCCGCGCCACGTAGCCGTCGAGGTAGTCGGTGATGGCGGCCAGGATGTAGACGCCGAGGGCTGCGAAGCGGGCGGTGTTCTCCACCGGCCAGTACAGCAGGGCGACGACGACGGGCACCGCCACGAGCCGCCCGTAGGTCAGACAGTTCGCGAGCGTCCAGGCCGGTGAACGGCGACGGGTTGGGGTCGGCTCCATCGGCGCGGTGAAACCATGGGGTGGGGTGGGGGTCAACCGCTATGCCTCTCTCATGAGGGGACGGCCCGCTCAGGCCTGGATGTATCAGGATTGGGCGTGGAAGAAGTCGTAAACGGCGCGCGCCGTGGCCGCGTTGACGCCGGGCGTCTTCGCCAAATCCTCGAAAGCCGCCCGCTGGATCGCCTTCACGGTGCCGAAATGGTGCAGGAGCGCGCGCTTGCGCATCGGACCGATGCCGGCGATCTCGTCGAGGGGGTTCTTGATCATTTCGCGCTTGCGCTTGGCCCGGTGGGTGCCGATGGCGAAGCGGTGGGCCTCGTCGCGCAGGCGCTGGACGAAGTACAGGGTCGGGTCGCGCGGCGGCAGCTTGAACGGCGGGCGCCCCGGCACGAAGAAGGTCTCGCGCCCGGCATCGCGGTCGCGCCCCTTGGCGATGCCGACGAGGGCGACGTCGGTGACGCCCATCTCTTCCAGGGCCGTGCGCGCGGCGTCCAGCTGCCCCTTGCCGCCGTCGATGAGAACGAGGTCGGGCCAGACCGGCATGGTCTCGGAATCGACCTCGGGCATGGCAACCTCGGCCGGCTCCGCATCGGCGATGGCCGCCTGGATGGGATTGCGCGGATTCTCCTTCACCAGCCGCTTGAACCGGCGCTGCAGCACCTCGCGCATCATCCCATAATCGTCGCCCGGGGTCAGCTCTTCGGACTTGATGTTGAAGGTGCGGTAATGGGTCTTGGCGAAGCCCGTCGGCCCGGCGACGATCATGCCGCCGACCGCGTTCGTGCCCATGATGTGCGAGTTGTCGTAGACCTCGATCCGGCGCGGCGCCGCCGCCAGCCCGAACGACTGCCCGAGGGCCACCAGCAGCTTGCCCTGCGAGGCGGTGTCGGCGAGGCGCCGGCCCAAAGCCTCCTTGGCGTTGCGCTGGGCGTACTCGACGAGGTTCTTGCGCTCGCCGCGCTGGGGCAGGTGGATGTCGACCCGGTAGTCAGTGCGGCTCGACAGGGCGGCGGCGAGGAGCTCGGCGTCCTCGATGACGTGGGACACGAGGACGAGGCGCGGGGCCGGCTTGTCGTCGTAGAACTGGCCCATGAACGAGGCCAGAACCTCGTCGGCCGTCATGCTGCGGTCGGCCTTCGGAAAGTAGGCGCGGTTGCCCCAGTTCTGGAAGTTGCGGAAGAAGAACACCTCGATGCAGAACTGCCCGGCCTGCTCGTCGAGGGCGAACACGTCGGCCTCCTCGACGCCTTGCGTGTTGACCCCTTGCGTCCCCTGGATCGCCGACAGCGCGGAGATCCGGTCGCGAAACCGCGCCGCGCGCTCGAACTCCATCAGTTCGGAGGCCGCCTGCATCTCCTCGCGCATGCGGTCCTTCACGGCGTTGGACTTGCCGGCGAGGAACGCCTTCGCGTTGTCGGCCAGCGCCTGATACTCCGGCAGGGCGATCTCGCCCGTGCACGGGCCGGCGCAGCGCTTGATCTGATAGAGCAGGCACGGCCGGGTGCGGTTCTCGTAGTAGCTGTCCGTGCAGGTCCGCAGCAGGAATGCGCGCTGGAGGGCGTTGACCGTGCGGTTGACCGCCCAGACGTTGGCGAACGGCCCGTAATAGCTGCCCTTGCGCCGGCGGGCGCCGCGATGCTTGACGATCTGCGGCGCCTCGGAATCGGCCGTGACCAGGATGTAGGGGAACGACTTGTCGTCCCGCATCAGCACGTTGAAGCGCGGCTTCAACTGCTTGATGAGGTTGGCCTCGAGCAGCAGGGCCTCGGTCTCGGTGGCGGTGGTGACGAACTCCATCGCCGCCGTCTGCGAGATCATCCGGGCGATCCGGTTGGAATGCGCCTGGCCGCGGGCGTAGGAGCCGACGCGGGCCTTCAGGTTCTTCGCCTTGCCGACGTAGAGCACGTCGCCCTTGGCATCGAACATCCGGTAGACGCCCGGCCCCGACGGCAGGGTGGACCAGAACCGGCGGATGATCTCCGTCCCGGCCTTCACCGCGCCCTCCTCGAAATCGAAATCGATTTCGGGGGATTCGTCGGTCTGTGAGAGTTCAGCGGCTTCGTCCGCCTCGTCCCCCTCGTCGAGATCCTCCGGCGGCACGTCCGAGAGGCTCCTGTGTTTCGCGGTCTCGCGGTTGTTCTCGCGGCTCATGGGGCTGATCTAAGCCGCCCGGATTCGCGAGGGAAGGGGCGATCAGTCGAACAGGGCGTCGATGTCGCCCTGATCGACGTGGCCGTCGTCGCCGGCGAGCCTCGGCCCGTTGAGGAGCGAGCTCTCGTCCTCGATGTCGATCTTGCCGCCGTTGACGCCGAGAAGCTCGCTGAACGTGTCGAGGCCGCCCCAGGCGTCGATCATCCGGTCGAGGTGCTCCTCGATGAATTTCAACACGCCGACGATCTTGTTGATGCGCTGCCCGGTGAGATCCTGGAAATTGCAGGCCTCGAAGGCGATGACCACGCGCTCGAGGATGGCGTCGATGTTCTCGCGGCCCGCCATGGTGGTGGTCATGGCGCGCAGCATGCTGGCGTTGGTTTCGATCTCCTCGATGGCGCCCAGGATGGTGCTCGTGGCCTGCTCGGTGGAGTCGACAACGGCGTCGAGTTCCCCGGCCACCCGGCGCATGCCCTTGCCGGTGTTCTCCGAGCGGTAGAGGGTGGCGATCTCCTGCTTGGTGCGGGTGATCGCATCCTTCATGATGTCGAGCTCGGAGCGCATGGCGAAGGCTTCGCTCAGCTCGCGCCGGCAAGCCTCCACGGTCTCCACGGTGCTGGTCTGAGTGACGCGCCGCAGGTCCTGGATCGCCGACAGGATTTCTTCGAGGCGGGCGTTGTTCAGGGTCACGGCCTCGGAGGACACGGCCGCCTCCGGAACCGGTACGCTCGCGGCGATGCCGAGGCTGTCTTCGATGCGGTAACGTTTCGTGGTCATCGGTGAGATCAAGCCCGCCAGAGGTCAGCGCTGGGACCATCGGCCAAACTGGTTGCCATTTCTTGAATGGCGCAACGATCGGGCAACCTTTACCGCGCGTTCACGCTGAATCCTCGTAGCCTCCGTCTCACCCCGTTTTCGTGAAGGATTCACCACGTTCCTTCACCGGACACGGACCCTCCGCCCACGATCCTCGACCGGACGAGACCCCAACGGGTCGCAGGTGTCGGCAGGAGGGATCATGCGGTTCGAATGGTGGGTGGCCGTATCCGGCCTAGCGATGGTGCTGGGCGGCGGGGCCGCACAGGCGCAGGCGGGTCCGGGCCGCTACGGCGGCGGGCTCATCGAGTTCCTGATGAGCGAGGCTCCCCCGTCGGGTCCGGTGCGGACGACTGGCCGGCCCGAGGGCGCCATCCCGCGCCGCCTCTCGTCGGGTGATCGCGTCCCCGAGGTGATGCCGCAGGCCCCCGCCGATGTCGCGCCCACACGCATGCGCCTCGCAGCCCTGCCGCAGGCGGACGAGCGCGACCCGATCGCAGCCCAGGCGAGGCCAGGGGCGGAGACCATCGCCCGCACGCCCGACCCACGCTTCGCGCGCCAGGTCGTGTACTACGACGGCGGCCGGCAGCCGGGCACCATCGTGGTCGATACGCCGACGAAGTTTCTCTACCTCGTCCAGCCCGGCGGCAAGGCGATCCGTTACGGCATCGGCGTCGGGCGGCCGGGCTTCGCCTGGTCGGGCCTGAAATCCATCAGCCAGAAGCGCGAATGGCCGGATTGGACCCCGCCGTCGGAGATGATCCGGCGACGTCCCGACCTGCCGCGCCACATGGCCGGCGGCCCCGGCAACCCGCTCGGAGCGCGCGCCCTCTATCTCGGCTCGTCGCTCTATCGCATCCACGGCACCAACGAGCCGCACACCATCGGCCAGTCGGTCTCGTCGGGCTGCATCCGAATGATGAACGAGGACGTCATCGACCTCTATGAACGTACCCCGGTGGGCACCCGCGTCGAGGTGCTCTGAAACGAGGAAGGACCGGTTCCCCGGGGCGCGGAGCCGGTCCTTCACATTCCCCTCCGACCCGGCCGCCAGAGGACGACCGGGTTTTGGAGATCACACCCAATCGTCGTCGCCGCCGCCGCCGAGGTCGCCGCCGAAATCATCGCCCGCGTCGCCGCCGAAGGATGCTTCCTGGAAGTCGTTGCCGCCGCCGAGCGCCGAGCCGAGGTCGGAATCGCCGCCTGCCGCCGCACCCGCTGCGGGCAGTCCCGCCGCAGCCGAGCTCCCGAGGGACGAATGACCGCCCGCGAACGCGTTTGACAGGGCGCTGCCCAGCAGCATGCCGCCTGCCGCGCCCGCCGCCATCGGCAGCGCGGTCGCCATGAAGCCGCCGCCACGCGCCGGTGCCTGCTGCTGACCACTCCAGGGCCCGCCCTGCTGGGGACCGCCATAGCCGGGCTGCTGGCCGTAACCGGGCTGCTGCTGACCGTATCCCGGCTGCGGCTGGCCCTGGTTGCCCCAGGCCTGACCCGCCGGACGCTGCGGCTCCTGACGCTGCGATCCGCCACCGAAGATGCTCGACAGGAAGCCCCCACCGCCCTGAGGCTGCTGCTGGCTCGCCTGTTTGGCCTGCTCGAGCTGCTGGTTCAGGCTCTTGATCGCCTCTTCCTGCACGTAGATGAGCTGCGCCATCGCGTAGGGCGCGTAGGGCTGGGCGCGCAGCTTCTCGGCAATGAAGCGCTCGGCTTCCAAATCGCGGGGCTGGCTCGCGGCCTGCTCCAGGCGCTGGAAAATGCCGCCGATGACGTCGCGTTCTTCGCTGTTCATGGAGTCGTCCTCCTGGGCAAGCCGGCGGCGTCGTCACCGCCCTGGCGGTTCACAGATGGGGGATGCCATCGGCTTTTGTCAGGGGCTCAACGCAAACTCCGCCGTTCCGGATGCAACGATTCGTCTCGGGCCATGGCCGGAACGCGAAAAAGCCCGGCCTTTCGGCCGGGCTCTTCGTTGGTTCGTGGAGCCGGTGGCGCCCGGTGAGGGGCGCCGGTCGGGTCCTAGTACGAGCCGAACTTGTAGTTCAGGCCGGCGCGGACGACGGCGAACTCGGTGTCGCGGACCTGACGGCCACCGCTGGCCAGGACGACGCCCGGGCTGTTGGTGAAGATGGTCGCGCCGGC
>NZ_VRUZ01000050.1:0-28677 GCF_008039485.1 Methylobacterium sp. WL69
GGGCGGGTAACAGGGCGGGTAAGATCGGCCCGCCGCGCTCGGGGAACCATCGCAGTCGCGGTCCCGTTGTCAGTCGCCATGCAAAGGTATCGCGGCCGTCTTCCATGATGGGATGGGCCGGGCCTTGCAGCAGAAGCAAACGTTTCATTGTGGCGGAGGCGGGGATGGCGGACATCGCTGGAATACGGCGTCAGTTCATACGCACGGCGATGGAGGCGCCCTTTCTCGCGCGCGACGAGGAACGTGGTCTTGCCGTCCGCTGGAAGGACAAGCGCGACGAGCGCGCCCTGCACGGCCTGATCGAGGCCCATATGCGCCTCGTCATCGCCATCGCCGGCCGCTTCCGGCACTACGGCCTGCCCATGGCCGACCTCATCCAGGAAGGGCATGTCGGCCTGATGGAGGCCGCCGCCCGGTTCGAGCCGGAGCGGGAAGTCCGGTTCTCCACCTACGCGACGTGGTGGATCCGGGCCTCGATCCAGGATTACATCCTGCGCAACTGGTCCATCGTCCGCGGCGGCACGAGTTCGGCCCAGAAGGCCCTGTTCTTCAACCTGCGGCGCCTGCGCGCGCGCCTCATGCAATCCACCGAAGAGCATGTCGGCGACGAGATCCACCGCCGCATCGCCACCGCCATCGGCGTCTCCCGCGAGGACGTCGCCCTCATGGATGCGCGCCTGTCGGGGCCGGACATGTCCCTCAACGCCCCCGTCGGCGAGGAGAGCGAGGCCTCGTCCGAGCGCATGGATTTCCTCGTGGACGGCGCCGCCCTCCCCGACGAGACCGTGTCGGCCCAGGTCGACGGCGAGCGGCGCCTGACCTGGCTCAACGAGGCCCTGGCGGTCCTATCCGAGCGCGAGCTTCGCATCCTCAAGGAGCGTCGTCTGGCTGAGGATCAGGCCACCCTGGAAGCCCTGGGACTGCGCCTCGGCATCTCGAAGGAGCGGGTGCGGCAGATCGAGAACCGGGCGCTGGAAAAGCTGCGCCGGGCCCTGGCGGAGCGCTTCCCGCAGACGGCCGGCAACGTCTACGCGTAGGCGATTCCGGTCGCGTACGTGGCGCCGGGGCAACAGGGTCGGATCGAGGCTGCTCCGTCCGCCCCTGCCGCCATTGACCGTCCGGTCCGCCGCGTTAGGATTCGTCCATGGCGGCGTGACGGACCAATGAACGAGACGACTCCCCTCACCTGGAAGTCGATCATGGTGCTGCCCGCCCTGATCGCAACCTCGGCCTTGGCCGTGCTCGCCGTCGCCTGGAACCAGCGGTTGTCGCTGCATGGGGGCCTCGGTCTTCTCATCGGTGTGCTAACCGTGATGGAGATCGGGTATCTCCTGATCCTGATCGCGATGAGCAGGCGGGTCGAAGCTGTGCGTGACCCATGGGTTCGCGCTTCGCGGGAGCGGTGACCGCTCGATCCCTTTTTCCGGAAACCGCTGCAGCCACGGGCGCGGACGAATGGTCCGTCGGCGAGCCGGTCCGGCGCGACGGTCACACGGTGTGGAGCGCCGGGCTTCGCCTCTCCGCCGCCCGGCGCGCAGCATGCCTGTCCGTGCTCGACGGCGAGGAACGGGCGCGGTCCGATCGGTTCCTGCGGGCCGAGGACCGGGATCGCTTCGTCGCGAGCCATGGGGCCCTGCGACTCATCCTGGCCGGGTTCCTCGATGCGGACGCACGCGCCCTCGCTTTCTCGACCTCCATGACCGGGAAGCCGGAGCTCGCCGGCCCCGAGGCCGGCCGCCTGCGCTTCAACCTGTCGCATTCGGGCGGGCACGCCCTCGTGGCGGTGTCGACGACGGCGCGGATCGGCGTCGATGTCGAGGTACCCCGCCCGATGCCGGACGCCCTGCGGATCGCACGGGCGCATTTCCACCCCCGCGAGGTCGCGGCCCTCGCCGCCTGCGGACGGGTGGTCGAGGCGGCCTTCTTCGCGTGCTGGACGGGCAAGGAAGCCTTCGTGAAGGCCGTGGGCGCCGGTCTGTCGATGCCCCTCGACGGCTTCGCCGTCGCGATCCCGCCGGCCCCCCCGGCGATCCTCGAGATCGGCGGCCTTCGCGCCCCGGCGGCGGGCTGGACCCTGGCCACCCTCGCGCCCGCACCGGGCTTGCCCGGCGCCGTGGCCATCGAGGCCCCCCGTGCCGCCTGTGCCCTGAGACGCCTTCGCCCCGATTGGGCCGACCGCCTGCCCGGCCCGTGACGATCCGGACCTTCGAAGAAAGCGCGTCCCCACGCCAACGATCCGCTTGCGGGCCGCCGTCCGCCCCGCTATAGGTCCGCTCGTCGGTGCAGCGCACCGGCCATCGGAGTGTAGCGCAGTCTGGTAGCGCACCACGTTCGGGACGTGGGGGTCGCAGGTTCAAATCCTGCCACTCCGACCAGCTTCCCTCAAGGGAGCGGTCTTCCCGGCTCAGAGAGCAGATCGCCGAGCGAAGGTTCGACCACACGGGGGTCGGGCCTTTTTGCGTTTTCGGACCACAGTCCGATCGTCGATCACACCGCCTCCCGGACCTTCCTGCGGTCCGCGCGCCGGACGCGGGGGCGCGTGATATGGCACCCTCAAGCGGCGGCAGGTCGGGTTCGAGCGGCAGGGGTTCCTCGGCCGCCCACGCCCGCCCTGGACGCCGTCGCCACCTCACCGGCGGCCACGGACCGCGGAGCCGGCCGGGACCGGGCCGATGGCCCAAGGGGACCGCCACGCCGCTGCCCGGCACTGAAGGCGCGTTCAGCGCCCGCCAGGTCCGTGCGGAGAGCCGGTTCGGGCAGGCTCGGGTCGGTCGAGGGGGTTCGGTCGAATGGGGGGCGAAGGCGCGTGCAGTCCGCCTGCCGCCCGATGAAGACGACGGGCCGAAGGCCGTCGCGTCATCGAAATCATCAAGTCTATGGGGAAGAGCGTGGTGCTGCTGGACAGGATTGAACTGTCGACCTCCTCATTACCAATGAGGTGCTCTACCACTGAGCTACAGCAGCGGGTCGTCCGGGGTTCGCCGCGGCGTCTCCGTCTGGACGAGCGGGGGATTAGCCCATCGTTTCCGGCTTGGCAATCACCTGCGCCGCCTCAATCGCACCGGGCGGCGAAGTTTCGTGTCGGCTCCCCTTTCAGCGCAACACGTCCGCGTCGCGCTTGCACGCCGCACGGATGATGGCGGCCAGGCCCGGCTCGGCCACGGCATCGGCGGCCTCGGCCGGCGAGAACCAGCGGTCCTCCCGCTCCTTCTTCTCCGGCCAGGTCTTGAGCTGCTTGCGGACCTCGAGGGGGAAGACCTTGACCTGACACAGGACGGAGTCGCGGCTCTTGAGACGCTTCTCGTAGAGGTAGAACCCGAGGGGGCGCTTGCCGATGGAGCCGAGGAGACCGGCTTCCTCGTAGGCCTCGCGGGCGGCGGCGTCGAAGGGCTTGCGTCCCTTCATGGGCCAGCCCTTCGGGATCACCCAGCGCCGGCTCTCGCGGGAGGTGATGAGCAGGATGGTGTAGCTTCCGTCGCGCATCCGTCGATACGGCAGCGCGCCGACCTGTCGCCGGGGCTCGCGGTCCGTCTCGGCCAAGGTCGTATTCATCGGGAAGAAACGCCCGGAAGCCGTGCCGGTTCGCCGGACGGGTGCATTCCCGGACGTCGCCGCCGGGCGAAGGCACGCCCCACCATGGCGTCCGCAGGGACCCGGGGGCCGGCATGGTTCGTGTCCTGCTTCCGCACCGTTCTTCCCTGGCGATCGATGGACGGGCGGAGGTGATGAGCCGTTGCCCCCTGCAGGCTCCAGGGCGAAACTTATCCGGCTAAAATAGGGCGTTCGGCGGGGTGCCGGCACCCGTGCGACCAAACGCGCCCGGCCGAGCCGCACGCGCCGGGGCCAGGGCCGGACGGCGGCGATGCAAGCGGGGGTTCAGCCGGCGGCGCTGAGGTTCTCGATGAGGGCGTTCAGGTCGGCGCGCATGGCCTGGACTTCGGGCTCGGACATGTGGAGCTGGCACATCACCGCTTCCCGCACGGCGGTCGCCTCTTCCCGCAGGGCCCGCCCCTGCGGCGTGAGGGCGATCTCCACCTCGCGCTCGTCCGTCCGCCGCCGGCTGCGCAGGAGGAAGCCCGCCGCCTCGAGGCGCTTCAGGACCGGTGTCAGGGTTCCGGAATCGAGGCGCAGGCGCCGGCCGATCTCCGACACGGTGACGCCGTCCGTCTCCCACAGCACGAGGAGGACGAGATATTGCGGATAGGTCAGGCCCATGCGCTCCAGCATCGGACGATACGATTTCGTCATGCGATGGGCCGCGGCGTAGAGCGCGTAGCAGAGCTGATTGTCGAGAAGCAGGGGATCGGTCAGCGGGGGAGTCGTCTGAGCGCGTGCGTCGATCATGCAAACCATGCCATCTGTCCCGGAAGCCTGTACCGGGAACCTGCGCCAGGACGAACGACGCCGGGAAAACCCGCGTGGGGGGAAAACCGGCTGACCGGGCCTGTCCGGCTGAACAGGATAGCCGACGCGGGACGTTCCGGTATATGGGCCATCCGTCCCGATCCCGGCCGAATGCACGCATATCTCGGACCAAACACGGTTTTTTCGCTGATCGGGCCCCGTCAGGTGTCGGTCGGTACGGATACGTGCGCGGCGGCATCCGGCATCACCGCCGCGAGGGGACCGGAGGCGACGAGGCGCCCCCCATCGAGGACATGGACCGTATCCGCCGCCGCGAGGCTGGTGAGGCGGTGGGCGATGAGGATGAGGGTGCGGGTCCCGCCCAGGGTGGCGAGGGCGGCCATCACCGCCGCCTCGGTCTCGCCGTCGAGGGCGCTGGTGGCCTCGTCGAACACGATCACGTCGGGGTCGTGGTAGAGGGCGCGGGCGATGCCGAGGCGCTGGCGCTGACCCCCGCTCAGGCGCACGCCGCGCTCGCCGACCCCGGCGTCGTAGCCGCCGTCGAGGCCGAGGGCGACGGCGTGGAAGCCGGCAAGCCGCGCCGCCCGCTCCACCGCCGCCCCGTCGACGGCCTCGGGGGGCACGCCGAGGGCGATGTTCTCGCGCACGGAGGCGTCGATGAGGAACACGTCCTGCGGCACGTAGCCGATGCGGTTCTGCCAGGCGGGCAGGGTCTCGGCGTCGAGGGCGACGCCGTCCACCGTGACGGTACCCGCCGTTGGCGTGAGCAGGCCGAGGATCAGGCCGACGAGGGTCGACTTGCCCGAGCCCGTGCGGCCGACGAGGCCGACGGTGGTGTGGGCGGGGATCGTCAGATCGATGCCCCGGAGGGTCGGGCGCCCCGGTTCGTAGTCGAAGCCCACCCCCGTGAGGCGGATCTCGTGACGGAACGGCAGGCACGCGGCATTCCGTGGCCGGGGCATCCGCTCGCCCGCGAGTTCGTCCACCACCACGCGCACGGCCGGCAGGTAGAAGCGCAGGAGGGCGAGCGAGGTGAAGATGTTCTGGAAGGCCGGCAGCATCCGGTAGCCGGCAAAGGCGAACAGCCCGAGGAGGGGCAGCAGCCCGGCGGTGTCGAGACCCTGCGACAGGGCGAACAGCACGACAACGACGACGCCGCCGAAGGCGAGGGATTCGATGACGAAGCGCGGCAGCTGGCCCGTGAGCAGGCTCGCGGCCGTGGCCTTCGCGTAGGCCCGGGCGGGCGCATCGAAGCCGGCGGCGAAGGCCTCGGCCCGGCCGTAGAGCTTGAGTTCGGTGAGCGCCCCGAAGGTCTCCTGCACCACCCGGTAGCGCCGCTCGTTGTCGGCCACCGCCCGGGCGCCGAGGCGGGCGAGGCGCACCCGCATAACGAGGTAGAGCCCGACGTAGAGGCCGCCGAAGCCGCCGCCGAGGATCAGGGCGAGGCGGGGCGCGTAGAAGATCAGGAAGGTGACGACGGCCAGCGCCGAGACGCTGCGCGAGGCGATGACCGTGGTCGGGGTGAGGACGCCGACGACGAGGCGGTCGGTCTCGCTGAGGACGTTCTTGGCGAGTTCGGCGCTGTTGGCGTGGGCGAAGAACAGGCGCTCGCGGTCGATGTAGCGGGCGAGCAGGCGCCGGGCGAGGCCGTAGCCCGTGAGGTTGGTGAACAGGAGCTGCGCGAAGGTGAGGCCGGCATTCACCACGCTGGTGGTGAGGATGGCGGCGAGCGCCGCCCCGCCCGTGGCCATGAGGAAGGCGCGGTCGTCGGTCAGCCCGAGGCCGTCGCGCAGGGCCGCGAGGTAGGGGATGCGGCCGGCGGCGGAAGGGTCGCCGACGAGCGTCAGGAACGGCACCACGGAGGCGACGCCCACCACCTCGAACAGGGCGGCGCAGGCGAGCCCCAGGGCGATGAGGGCGAGGCGGCGCCGGTCGCGCGGTCGCAGGACGCGCACGAGGTCGATCAGGGCGCGCATGGCGGAGGTCCTCGGGGGAGGACTCCGGCCCGCCCGGACCGTGGGGCCTTCGGACCCGGAGGCCCCCGGACCCTGAGGCCGTCACGAGCGGGCGCGGAGCCCCTGTGCCCTGCCCCATAGAGGATTTCGCGGCCCGTGGGAGCCGGCCGGGCCGATGAATCGTCGGTCCGGCCCGGCCCGCCCGGTCAGGGGCCCGAGCCGGCCGCCGCCCGGGTGAGGGCATCGGCGCCGATATCGCCGGTGCCGGTCATGCCCAGGGTCTCGATGAGACGGCCCCGGGCGCGGCTGACCCGACTCTTCATGGTGCCGACCGCCACGCCGCAGATGGCGGCGGCTTCCTCGTAGGTGAAGCTCTGGGCGCCGACCAGCACCAGGGCCTCGCGCTGGCTCAGGGGCAGGCCGTCGAGGGCTTCCTGGAACTCGCGCATCTCCACCCGGATCTCCTGCTCGGGCAGGCTGGTGAGGCGGGCCGCATGGACGCCGTCGGCATCCTCGACCTCGCGCTTGCGCTTGCGCTGCTCGGAATAGAACAGGTTGCGCAGGATGGTGAACAGCCACGCGGTCAGGTTGGTGCCGCGCTGGAAGCTGTCGGCCTTGGTCCAGGCCCGCACGAGGGTGTCCTGGACGAGGTCGTCGCTGCGGTCGAGGTTGTAGGTGAGGGAGAACGCGAAGGCCCGCAGGGCCGGAATCGCCCCGAGGAGGAGGTCGCGCATCTCGGTGTCGGCGCCGCCGGGCGTGACGGCCGGCCGGATCGATGGGTACGTCATTGGGACCCCCGCGAATCGGATTGCGACGACAGGCCGTCGAGGAGCGCCGCGAAGCGGTCCGGCAGCGGCTGGTTGAGGACATCGGCGTAGAGCAGGCGCAGGTCGCGACCGATCCGCCGCCGCGCCTCGCGGCCGAGGGGCGGCGCCGGGTCCTTGCCGCGGCGCGGCGGCGCCGGTTCTCGCGCTGCGAGCGGCGGGGCCGTGCGGACCCCCGCCCCGTCACGCGGAGCGACCGTCGCAAGAACGGTGTCGAGGACGGTATCGAGGCCTGAATCGCTCGCGTGTCTGGTCATCGCAGCCCATTGTCCGAGGGCGGATGCGTGGCGCCGTGCTTTCGCGAGGCACGCGCCGCCGGCCCCGCATATCGGGGCCGTATCCGCAGTCCTATTCGACGGCGGTGCTACCGAGGAGCGATTTAACGAGTACTGAAAAATGCATTCATCGGATCTTAAGCCCCTGAATTCGGGCGCTTGTTTCCGAAGTGTTGCTGAGCGAAATCATAAGGCGATCAAGCTCGGCCATACGCCAGGCTTAAGCGTATCGAGATGTCCAATCGCTGAACGCGCGCGGCTTGCGCGGACGCCCGAGCGGGGCTTGCGCGGACGGCCGAGCGGGGCTTGCGCGGACCGGGGCGTGCTGGTAGCGCAAGGCTCAGCGCCGGTTTAGCTCAGCTGGTAGAGCAACCGCCTTGTAAGCGGTAGGTCGCGAGTTCAAGTCCCGCAACCGGCACCACTTTTTCCGACGCGCGTTGAAACCCGCCAAAAGAGTTTCGACCCGGAGACGGCGCGCGCGTTGCCGTGGCCGGCCGTTCCGGCCTATCCAGCGCCATGACCGAAAAGTTGACGATCCTCGCCCTGTGCGACCTCGGCCTCATCACCGACGCGGAGGTGGAGGCCGCCATCGCGGCGTTCATGGCCGATGCGATGGCCCTGCCCTTCGTGTTCGAAGCGGGCTATCGGCTCAATCTCGGCAAGGCCATCCGCCGGCACCCGGGGGCCAACGACTTCGTCCACCGCTCCGACGCCGGCCCCCAGCTCAAGCGACCGTTCGTGCGCGCCGCCATCCTGCAGGCTCGGCCCGAGCGGGAATAGGGCATCGGCCCGAACGGTGGTCGCCGGCTTTCGGAAAAGGGACGGTGCGCTAGGACCCCGCCTCGCGTCGGGTCTGCCACGCCTTCAAGCCCGCGAGGGTGACCGCGCCGCCGGGCCAGGGGATGCCGGACAGCAGGGTGTGCGGCGCGTCCGGCTCGCCGAGATCCGACAGGGCCGAGAACGCCCCGTCGAGGCGGTGGGTCTCGGTGTAGCGGCTGCGGGTGGCGATGACCGGCAGCCCGGCATCGAGGGCCGAGCGGATGCCGGCCACGGAATCCTCGAACGCGATGGCCTCGGCGGCGGCGACGCCGAGGCGCGCCAGGGCGAGTTCGAACACGTCGGGCGCCGGCTTCTTGCGGGCGGCCTCGTCGCCGCACGCGATCACGTCGAACGGCACGTCGCCGCGCGGGAAGTTCATGCGCAGCAGGGCCTCGACGTTGGGCCGGCTCGTGGTGGAGGCCACGGCCAGGCGCACCCCTCCGGCGCGGGCCTCGGCGACGAGGCGGGCGACGCCCGGACGCAGGCCGAGGCGGCCGGCCGCCACCAGCTCGCCGTAGATCCGGGTCTTGCGGTCGTGGATCTCGGCCAGGCGCGGACGCAGGGTCGGCAGGTCCCCGGCATGGTGGGTCTCGACGTAATGGGCGAGGCGTTCCTTGCCGCCCATCACGGCCAGGAGGTCGGCGTAGAAGGCCGAGCTCCAGATCCAGGGCAGGTCCATCTCGGCGAAGGCATCGTTGAACGCCTGCCGGTGGAGGTCCTCGGTCTCGGCGAGCGTCCCGTCGACGTCGAAGATCAGCGCCCTCAGCATGACACCGCTTCGCCGCCGGCACCCGCGCGGATCGCCGCGATGCGGTCGGCGTAGCCGGCCGGGCCGCCCTTGAACACGGCGTTGCCGGCCACGAACGCGTTGGCGCCGGCCCGCGCGGCGAGGCCGACGGTTTCGGGGGTGATGCCGCCGTCGACCTCGATGTCCAGGGCCCGTCCGGCCGCCATGGCGCGGATGCGGGCGATGGTCTCCAGGGTCGAGGGGATGAAGCTCTGGCCGCCGAAGCCCGGATTGACCGTCATCACCAGGACGAGGTCGACCATGTCGAGGAGGGGCTCCACCGCGGAGGCCGGCGTGCCGGGATTCAGCGCGATGCCGGCGCGCTTGCCGAGATCCCGGATGGTCTGGAGCGAGCGGTGGATGTGGGGCCCCGCCTCGACATGGACCGAGATGGTGTCGGCCCCGGCCTCGGCGAACGCCGCGAGGTAGGGATCGGCCGGGGCGATCATGAGGTGGACGTCGAACGGCTTGGTGCTGTGGGGCCTGAGGGCCTTCACCACGGCGGGGCCGAAGGTGAGGTTGGGCACGAAATGCCCGTCCATGACGTCGAGATGGATCCAGTCGGCGCCGGCCTCCGAGACGGCGCGCACCTCCGCGCCGAGCTGGGCGAAATCCGCCGAGAGGATCGAGGGCGAGATGATCGGGCTGGTCACGGTTCTGTCCTCTCGGGCGCGCGGCGCCCTTCAACGCGTGCGGCGTGCGCCTCACGCCAGGCGGCGCGGTTCCTACGCCATACGGCGCTTGCGCTCGACGAGTTGCATGATGATCGGGGTCAGGATGAGCTGCATCGCGAGATCGAGCTTGCCGCCCGGGATCACGATGGAGTTCGCCCGGCTCATGAACGAGCCCTGGATCATCGAGATCAGGTAGGAGAAGTCGATGCCCTTGGGGTCCTTGAACCGGATCACCACGAGGGATTCGTCGGCGGTGGGAATCCACCGGGCGATGAACGGGTTCGAGGTGTCCACGGTCGGCACCCGCTGGAAGTTGATGTCCGTCCAGGTGAATTGCGGGCAGATGGTCTGCACGTAGTCGGGCATCCGCCGCAGGATCACGTCGGTGACGGCCTCCGTCGAGTAGCCCCGGGTCGAGCGGTCCCGGTGCAGCTTCTGGATCCATTCGAGGTTGATCACCGGCACGACGCCGATCTTGAGGTCGGCGTAGCGGGCGAGATCGACGTTGTCGTCGACGACGCAGCCGTGCAGGCCCTCGTAGAACAGCAGGTCGGAGCCCGACGCGAAGCTCTCCCACGGGGTGAAGGTGCCGGGCCGCGTGCCGTAGAGTTCCGCCGCGGCCGCGTCGTGGACGTAGTGCCGGGTGCGGCCCGTGCCCGATTCGGCGTAGGTGCGAAAAACCTCTTCGAGTTCGGGCAGGAGGTTGGCGCGGGGCGCAAAGTGACTCAGCGTCGGCTCCGCCGCCATGGCCTTGCGCATGGCGATGCGGTCGAGGGCGTGGAACGCGTCGCCCTCGATGTAGACGGCGCTCACGTCCTCGCGGCGAAAGATCTGCTCGAAGGTGTTGCGCACCGAGGTGGTGCCCGACCCCGACGAGCCCGTGACCGAGATGATGGGATGACGCGACGACATGCGTTCTGGCCCGACGACCCCCTCTAGCCGCGCATCAGGCCGCGCTGCCCGAACAGGGGCGAGCGGCCGGCGGCCGGATTGCGGCCGCCATAGTACTTCGCCACGCACGCGACCTCGTCGGCCGAGCCGAAGATCAGCGGCACGCGCTCGTGGATGCCGGTGGCGCCGATGTCGAGGATGCGGCGCTCGCCGTCGATGGCGCCGGCCCCCGCCTGCTCCATGAGGAAGGCGATGGGGGCGGCCTCGTACAGCAGGCGCAGGCGCCCCTGCGCGTAGCCCTTGCGGTTGTCGCCCGGGTACAGGAACACGCCGCCGCGCAGGAGCACGCGCTGGGCGTCGGACACGAGGGAGCCGAGCCAGCGCATGTTGAAGTCCTTGTCCAGGGGCCCTTCCGCGCCGCGCAGGCAATCCTCGATGTAGGCCTTCACGGGGGTGTCCCAGTGGCGGGCGTTGGACGCGTTGATGGCGTATTCCTTGGCCGCGGCCACCACCTCCATGCGCGGGTGGGTGAGGCGGAAGACGCCCTCCGCCCGGTCGAGGGTGTAGGTCTGCGTGCCCTGGCCCAGGGTCAGCACCAGGGAGGTGGCCGGGCCGTAGGTGACGAAGCCGGCGGCCAATTGCAGCGTGCCCGGACCCGTGAACGAGCCGAGGGGATTCTCCGGCGTCGAGGCCGTGGGGCGGATGCCGAAGATCGAGCCCACCGCCATGTTGACGCCGATGTTCGACGAGCCGTCGAGGGGGTCGATGGCGACGGCGAGGGGCGCGCCGGGGTTGAGGAGCATCACCCCCTCCGCCTCCTCCGAGGCGACCTCCGACACGGGCGCCCCGCGCAGGGCCTCGGTGAAGCGCTCGTGGGCGAAGACGTCGAGGAATTTCTGGACGTCGCCGTCGCTGTTCTGCTCGCCCTGCGCGGCGAGGTCGCCGGCGAGGGCCCCGCGCCCGATCACCGTGCTGACTTCGATGGCCGCGCGCGCACAGGCTTCGATCACCTTGGCGACATCGGCCAGACCCTGATCGGCGGCGACGGCGGCGGCGAGACACGCATCGAGGCGAGACCCGATCTCCAGAGACCCCATCGACATCGGCTCACCTTCCCTCAAAACTCATCATCCGCACGCGGGACACCGCCCGCTTCGCGCGCCCGTCTCCTTGCCACGACAGGACCTGACCACGATAGGGCCTGGCGCAACCGGAGCGCCAGACGGCGCGTCCCCATGAAACGAGGAATTTGAAAAAACTTGCGGGCGGTTCCAAAAAAACTAAAACCAGCCCATGCGCAACCTGTCCCTGAAACAGCTCCAGGCCGTCGCGGCCGTCGCCCGCCTGGGCACGATGACCCGAGCGGCTCAGGAACTCAACGTCACCTCCGCCGCCCTCTATGCACGCATCCGCCAGCTGGAGGAGGAGGCGGGCCTGCTCTTGTTCGACCGGACGCCCACGGGCCTCCGGCCCACGGATGCGGGCCGGGAGATGCTGTGGGCCATCGACAGCATCAACACCGTGCTGGAAACCTGTGCCGACCGCCTGGAAACCCTGAAGGGCGGCGCCGGCGGGCGGGTCGCCATGGGTGTGGTCTCCACCGCGAAATATTTCGCGCCCGGCATCATTTCCGGGTTCGTCGGCACGCATCCGGCCGTGGAGATCAACCTCGCGGTGGGCAATCGCGGCACCATGGTCGAGGCCCTGCGCAACTACGAGATCGATTTCGCCATCATGGGCCGGCCGCCGCGGGATTTCGCCATCGAGGCCGAGACCTTCGGCGTCCACCCCATCGTCATCGTCGCCGCCCCGAGCCACCCCTTCGCCGGCCGGACCCGGTTGACCCGCGAGGATCTGGCCCAGGAATCCTTCCTCGTGCGCGAGGAGGGCTCGGGCACCCGCACGGTGTTCGAGGAATTCATGAACGGCATCATGATCAAGCGGGCGCGCCTCGGCATCGATGCGGGCTCCAACGAGACCATCAAGCAGGCGGTGATGGCGGGGCTCGGCATCGCCCTCATCTCGGCCCACACGGTGGCGGCGGAGCTCGGGAGCGGCCGCCTCATCCTCCTCGAGGTCGACGGCCTGCCGATTCGGCGCGACTGGTACGCCGTGCGCCGGGCCGACAAGGTGCTGGGCCCCGCCGCCGCCGCGTGCTGGGACTACGTGGTCAAGGATGGCGGGCGCTGGCTGCCCCAGCTCGCCCTGGCGCACCGGGTCTCGGCGGTGACCGCGGAGTTCGAGGCGTGAGCGCGGGCGTGGTGGTGGTGGGCGCCGGCCAGGCCGGCTTCCAACTCGCCGCGTCCCTGCGCGAGGCCGGCTACGCCGATCCCGTCACGCTGATCGGCGACGAGGCGGACCTTCCCTACCAGCGCCCGCCCCTGTCGAAGGCCTACCTCGCGGGCAGGACCGACCCGGCCGGCCTCGAACTGCGTCCGGCCGCGTACTTCTCCGACCACCACATCCGCCACCGCCCCTCCCTGCGGGTCGCGTCCATCGACCGGCCCGGACGGCGCCTGCTCTGCGCGGGCGGGGAGGCCATGGCCTACGACCACCTCGTCCTCGCCACGGGCGCGCGCAACCGGGTGCTGCCGGTGCCGGGGGCGGACCGGCCCGGCGTGTTCCAGCTGCGCGGCCGCGCGGACGCCGACGCGCTGAAGGCGGCCCTGGGCGAAGCGCGCGCCGTCGCCATCGTCGGGGCCGGCTTCATCGGACTCGAATTCGCCGGCATCTGTGCCGCGCGCGGCCTCGCCGTCACGGTGATCGAGGCGGCCGACCGGCCGATGGCGCGGGCGGTCTCGACCGACACGGGCGCGTTCTTCGTCCACGCGCACGGGGCCGCCGGCATCCGTTTCGTCTTCGGGTCGGGCGTCGTCGCCGTCGCGGGGGCGGAGCGGGCCGAGGCCGTCCATCTGAGCGACGGCACCGCCATCGCGGCCGACCTCGTCCTCGTCGGCATCGGCGTGGTGCCGAACCAGGAGCTGGCCGAGGCGGCCGGCCTCGCGGTCGGAGACGGCATCCTGGTCGATGCGTTCCTCGCCACCGACGACCCCGCCGTCTCCGCCATCGGCGATTGCGCCCGGGCCCCGAGCCGCTTCGCCGACGGTGCGCCCGTCCGGATCGAATCCGTGCAGAACGCCCTCGACCAGGGCCGCTGCCTCGCCGCCCGCCTCGCCGGTCGGCCCGCCGCCTACGACGCGGTGCCGTGGTTCTGGAGCGACCAGGGCCCGCACAAGCTCCAGATCGCCGGTCTCGCCACCCCGTCGGACCTGGCCGTCGTCCGACCGCTTCCGGCGGGGCTCTGCGTGTTCCGGTTCCGCGACGGCCGCCTGTCCGCCGTCGAGACGGTGGACCGCCCCGGCGACCACATGGCCGCCCGGCGCATCCTCGCGCAGGGCCGCGCCCTGAGCCCGGAGGACGCGGCGGACCCGGGCCACGATCTCAAGGCCCTGGCGACGGGACGCTGACGCTCGTCCGGGCGAAGACAATCGGCAGGCATGATCGGCAACCTTGTGCCGATGCGACGAACAACGCACGGTGAGACAAGGATTTTCTGTCTCGTGGAGATCGGCAGGATGACGGGGGTTCTAGAGACACCGTTCCGGATCGAGCCGTGCTTCTACGAGAACGACATCCCGCGGGGCTTGGCCGATCTCACCACGAGCATCCACGCCGCCGCCGCCGATCTTGGGCGGGGTCTGCATCCCCATGCGGCCTCCGAACTCGCCGAGTTCGTGCGCGTGATGAACTGCTACTACTCGAATCTGATCGAGGGACACGACACCCGACCCAAGGACATCGAGCGGGCCTTGGCCGGGGCGGAACTGGACGAGACCCGGCGCCCCCTGGCCCTGGAGGCTCGCGCACATGTCGAGGTCCACCGTGAGATCGATGCCCTTTACCTTGCCGGCAAGCTTGCTTCGCCCACCTCCACCGCGTTCATTCAATGGGCGCACCGTCGCTTCTACGAGGCGATGCCCGACACGTTCAGAACCGTCGGCCTTCCCGGCGGACGGACCGGCGCGGTCGTGCCGGGCGCCTTCCGCAGCCGACCCGATGAGGACGTGGTTGTCGGACGACACCATCCGCCCTCGTCCGAGGTCGTCGCCCCCTTCATGGATTACTTCGCCGGACGCTTCGGCATGGCCGAGGCGTGGCCGAGTGTCCGGCTCATCGCGATGGCGGCAGCCCACCATCGGCTGAATTACATCCATCCCTTCATCGACGGGAACGGTCGCGTGAGCCGCCTCGTCTCGCACGCCATGGCTTTGAAGTCCGGCATCGGCGCGGGCGGTCTCTGGTCGATCTCCCGTGGCTTGGCGCGCGGGCTCAAGGAGAGGAACGAATACAAGCGGATGATGGACCATGCCGATACGCCGCGCCAAGGCTCACGCGATGGTCGCGGAAACCTCTCGGAGGCCGCGTTACGCGAGTTCTGCGAATGGTTCCTGTCCGTCGTCCTCGATCAGATCCAGTTCACCGCAGCGGCCTTCAGGCTCGACACGCTGGAGTCCCGCTATCGGAAACTCCTTGCCGACCTCGGATACGACGCACGGTCCGGCGACCTCGTTTCGACCGTCATCCGCTACGGCGAGATGGAGCGCGGCAAAGCATCTTTCCTCCTGGGTACTTCGGAGCGCACCGCACGCACCGTGGTGTCCCGGTTGGTGGCCGGGGGATTTCTGAAATCGGGCACCCCGAAATCACCGGTGCGCGTCGCCTTTCCCCTGGACTACCGGGATCGACTCTTCCCCAATCTCTTCGCGGATCACTGGATCGACGCGCCCGAGCCCCCGGCCTTCAGGCTCGGAGGCCGAGCCGCGTCCTGACCGTCAGCGATCGTTCTCCGTGGTCAGGGCGCCGAGGCGGGTGCCCTCGTCGCCGCCCCGGCCGCTCAGGCGGACACCGGCCGAGCCGTCCTCGGCGAACACCACGCCCGCATTCATCAGGGCGCTGCGCAGGGCCTCGATCTGGCCGGAGGCGAGGTCGCCCGTCCCCGCTTCGAAGCCCGTCACCACATCCTCGCCGAGGCCGACCTTGGCGGCGAGGTCGCCCGACGACCAGTCGAGGAGCGCGCGGGCCGCACGCGACTGCGCCGGACTCATGGTGTTCGGATTCATGCCACTCGAATTCATGCCGCTCGAATTCATGCCGCTCGCCCCGCCCTCGTCCGATCCCGTCACCGTGGTGCCTCCATCCGCTGTTCCGGCCCTGATGCCTGACCCGACAACGGAGGATATGCGGCTTCCGTTCAACCCGAACCGGTGCGATGGCCGGTGGACGGCCGGAAAACGCCCTTCACGGGGCCTTGACCATATTTGTGCTGGAATCTTATCCGATTGGCCCTGGCGCAGGCTCGCTCCGCGACAGGTCTCGCGCGCTTTCGCGCCGCGCAGTCCCCACGGGAAGCGGGCGAACTAACGTCCACCGACGCGACGCGTGCGCGCTTGAACTTGAGAAGGGCCCCGAGGATGAGAGCGATCCTGATCGCCGCAATGGCCGGTGCCATCGCGGCCCTTGCGGTCACCACCGCGACGCGGGTGCAGGCCCAGATGGGCGGCAACGTCACCGGCTTCGGCAAGGACGCCCGCGAGAAGCCGGAGAAGAAGCAGTACGTCCCCGGCGCCAAGGCGCAGGAGAAGATCTTCCCCCTCGACGCGACCTGGACCGCCATCAGCCTCAACGGCAAGGTGTTCAGCGGCAACGACCGGCCGAGCTTCATCGTCGACAAGCAGTACCGCGCCCGCGGCTACGGCGGCTGCAACACCTTCGCGGCGACGGCCTTCCCCCTGAAGGACCAGCACCTCGCCGTCGGCCCCCTCGCCCTGACCAAGAAGCCCTGCGACAAGGGCCTCGGCGCCAGCGAGCAGGATTTCTTCATCGCGCTCCGCACGGCCGGCCAGTGGGACCTCGTCGGTTCGCAGCTCGTCATCAAGAGCCAGAAGGGCGAGTTGCGCTTCGACCGCGCCCTCTGATCGTCGCCCGTTCTCCGCGCGGGTTTTCGCCGCCTTCGCGTTAAGCCGGTATTGAGGACGATCCGGACTCCCCGGCCCGGGTTTACCCCTCGTTCAACGCCCCCGGCGCCTGCTGCCCCCCATGGCAGGCACGGGGAACCCCATGGGAACGCGACTGGAATGGACGACCGGCAGCCAGGGCTTGCGGCACGGCGCGCGTGAGGACACCCGCTACACCTTCCTGTCCGGCCCGCATCCGAGTGCCCTCGTCATCGCTTCGGCGAGCGGAGCCTTCGCCACCCTCGCCGTCCTGTGCGCCGCCCTCCTGCGGGCCTGAGGCCCGTGCGGGCGTGATCCGCCCCGCCTGACGCCGTGCGGCCCGCCGTCCACGTCATCTCCGGCCTGCGCACGGGCGGGGCCGAGACCATGCTGGTCGCCCTGTGCGGGGCCCTGACGGCCGCGGGCATGCCCCAGCACGTGGTGAGCCTGACCGGCGACGGGCCCAACGCCGCCGCCCTGGAGCGCCTCGGCGTCACCGTCCACCGCCTCGCCCCGCGCGGGGCCGCCGGGTCCGCCTCCGCGCTCATCCGCCTCGCCCGCCTGATCCGGTCCCTGCGTCCGGCGGTGATCCAGGGCTGGCTCTACCACGGCGACCTGTTCGCCGCCGGCGCGCACCGCCTCGCCGGCGCACCGCGCGGAACCCTGCTGGCCTGGGGCCTGCGCAACTCCGACATCGATCACGCCCGCTACGGCCGGCTCCTCGCCATCGGCCGGCGCCTGTCCGGCTGGCCCGGACTCGTCGTGTCGAACAGCCAGGCGGGGGCGGATTTCCACCGGGCCGAGGGCTACCGCCCGCGCCGCCTCGCCGTCATCCCCAACGGCATCGACACGGCCCGATTCCGGCCCGATCCCGCCGCCCGCGCGGCCCTGCGCCGGGAACTCGGCCTGCCCGACGACGCCGTGGTGGCGGTCCACGCCGCCCGCCTCGATCCGATGAAGGACCACGCCACCCTCCTGGCCGCCGCGGCGCGCCTGCCGGACCTGCGGTTCCTCCTCGCCGGCGAGGGGACGCGGGGCCTCGCCCTGCCGGGGAACGCCCTGGCGCTCGGCCGGCGCGACGACCTCGCCCGCATCCAGGCCGCCGGCGACATCGCCGTGTCGTCCTCGGCCTTCGGCGAGGGTTTTTCCAATGCCGTGGCCGAGGGCATGGCCGCCGGGCTGGTGCCGGTGGCGACATCCGTCGGCGATGCCGGCGCGATCCTCGGCGGTCTCGGCCGCCTCGTGCCGCCCCGCGATCCGGCCGCCCTCGCCGACGCCCTCGCCGGTGTCGCGGCCCTGCCGCCGCCCGTCCGCCGGGCGGCGGGCCTCGCGGCCCGGGAGCGAATCGAATCGACCTACGGCGTCGGGGCCATGGCCGAGCGGTTCCTGGCCGCCTGGCGCGGGGCGGGCGCGGGCCTGGAGAATGAAATTCCCCCTTCGTCCCGCCGGGCGACATGATGTTTCCAAGCCCGGAATGAAACCCTGGCGAGGGAGAAGATTTCCCTTTGCGCGCAGGCTGTTGCCGATTGCCTCGCTTCCGTCGACGCGATATCTCCCGGCCCGACACCAAAACGCCCGCGACAGGAGATTCCCATGGCCGAGTCCACCCAGAGCCCCGTCCGCACGCCCGGCCACGGCCACATCTTCGGCTCCATCACCGAAACCATCGGCAACACGCCCCTGGTGCGCCTGAACCGCATCACCAAGGAGCGCGGGATCGATGCCGAGATCCTGCTGAAGCTCGAGTTCTTCAACCCCATCGCCAGCGTCAAGGACCGCATCGGCGTCAACATGATCGACGCCCTCGAGGCCTCGGGCAAGCTGAAGCCCGGCGGTACCCTGGTGGAGCCGACCTCCGGCAACACCGGCATCGCGCTCGCCTTCGTGGCGGCGGCGCGGGGCTACCGCCTCATCCTCGTCATGCCCGAGACCATGTCCCTGGAGCGCCGCAAGATGCTGGCCTTCCTCGGTGCCGAGCTCGCCCTCACCCCCGGCCCCCAGGGCATGAAGGGCGCCATCGCCAAGGCCGAAGAGCTCATCGCCGAGATCCCGGGCGCGATCATGCCCCAGCAATTCTCGAACCCGGCCAACCCCGAGATCCACCGCAAGACCACGGCCGAGGAGATCTGGAACGACACGCAGGGCCAGCTCGACGCCTTCGTGGCGGGGGTCGGCACCGGCGGCACCATCACGGGCGTCGGCTCGGTCCTCAAGCCGCGCCTGCCCGGCCTCAAGGTCGTGGCCGTGGAGCCGACGGATTCCCCCGTCATCTCCGGCGGTCAGCCCGGCCCCCACAAGATCCAGGGGATCGGCGCCGGCTTCATCCCGGACAACCTCGACCGCTCCGTCGTCGACGAGGTGATCACCGTCTCGAACCAGACCGCCTTCGACACCGCCCGCCTGCTCGCCAAGCTCGAGGGCATTCCCGGCGGCATCTCCACGGGCGGCAACGTCGCCGCCGCCCTCGAACTCGCCGCCCGTCCGGAGTTCAAGGGCAAGCGCATCGTCACCGTCGCCTGCTCGTTCGCCGAGCGCTACATCTCGTCGGCCCTGTTCGAGGGGATCTGATCGTCCGCGGGCGGGGCGCGGCCGGCTCGCACCGGCCCCGCGTCCCGCCCGCCGGTTCCGGTCGAGCGACCCGTCCGGGCCCACCGGCCCCGCGACCGAAAGCAGCGTAATTCCTTGGCTTCCACGGTGTTCTATCGTCTGCGGCGCGGCGCCCGCCGCCCGTGGGTGCGCGTCGCCCTGTTCAGCGTGGCGGGTGTCGGCGCGGCCCTGGCTTCGGCCCTGCTCGCTCCCCTGATCCCGCCCGACCTCGGCAAGTCCATCGGCGCCGACGCCGTCGATCAGATCCTCTCGCTGCTCGCCACCAGCATGCTGCCGGTGGCGACGTTCTCCCTCGCCACCCTGGTCCAGGCCTATGGCGGCGCCACCAACACCGCGACCCCGCGGGCCGTGACCCTGCTGATGGAGGACACCCGCGCCCAGACGGCGGTGGGCAGCTTCATCGGCGCCTTCGTCTACGGTGTCGTCGGCCTCATCGCCCTTAAGACGCATATCTACGGCGAGCAGGGCCGCGTGATCCTGTTCGGCCTCACCCTCCTCGTCATTGCCCTGGTGGTGGTGACGCTGGTGCGCTGGATCGACACCCTGTCGCATCTCGGTCGCGTCGGGGAGACCATCGACGCCATCGAGGCCGCCGCGCGTGACGCCATCCGGCGGCGGGCGGACGCGCCCCATCTCGGCGGCCTGCCCTGGTGCCCGGCCCCCGCCGGGGCCACCCGGATCGTGGCGGCAGACACGGGCTACGTCCAGCATGTCGACGCCGCCGGCCTGAAAGCCGTCGCCGAGGCGGACGGGCTCACCGTACACGTCGCCGCGCTGCCGGGCCGCTTCGTCCACGCCGGCCGCCTGCTGGCGGAGATCGACGGCCCCACCGACGCGGAGACGCGGACGCGCCTCGCCGCCGCCTTCGTCATCGGGGGCCGTCGCACCTTCGACGACGATCCACGCTTCGGTGTCATCGTCCTC
Organism: Methylobacterium sp. WL69; assembly: GCF_008039485.1. NCBI lineage: Bacteria > Pseudomonadati > Pseudomonadota > Alphaproteobacteria > Hyphomicrobiales > Methylobacteriaceae > Methylobacterium > Methylobacterium sp. WL69. The sequence continues at coordinate 20,115 of NZ_VRUZ01000050.1, forward strand.
ACGGAGGTGGCCTCCCGGGGGCTGTCGAGCGCCATCAACGATCCCGGCACCGTCGTGGACGTGCTCGGAGCCCTGGTGCGCGTCCTCGCCCTGTGGAGCGAGCGACGGGCCATGGCCCCGGCGGCGCCCCTCCACCCGCGCCTGCGCGTGCCCGGCATCACGACGGACGAGCTGTTCGAGGACGCGTTCGCCCCCATCGCCCGCGACGGGGCCGGCACGGTGGTGGTCGGCCTGCGCCTGCAGAAGGCCCTTTCGGCCCTGCACGCGATCGGTGACGCGGAGTTCGCCCGCGCGGCGCGGCATCACGCCGACCTCGCCCTCGTGCGGGCGGAAGCGGTGCTGTCCATCCCGGCCGATCTCGCGGTCCTGCGGGCGGCCCGCGACGATCTCGGCCGTCCGGACTGAAGCAACCGGGCGGGCTCAGGCGCCGTTGTCCTCACAACCACGGAGGACACCCATGACCGACGCGCCCCGCGAACGCCCCTCGCTCAAGGATTTCGACGCCTACGCCGACCGCAACGGCCAGGATCTCGGCCAGGACAACGCCCGCGACATCGGCCTGCCCGCCCGCACGCAGGGCGACCTCAAGAGCGACCCCTCCGGCGAAGCCGAGACCGCCCGCATCGCCTCCGGCACCCCGGGCTCCGACGCCACCGACGCCACCGAGGCCGAGACGCCCCCGGAGAACCTGCGCCGCATCGGCGACGCCGCGCAGAAGACCGGGGGTCCGAAGGGCGCCGCCGCCGAGGCCATCGACCGGGCGACCGCCCCCGTCGGGACCGATGGGGACGCCTGACGCCATGGCCGACAAGACCAATCCCACCGACGCCGCCACCCGCAAGCCCGACGACGATGTCGGCACGCCGGGTGAGCCCGCCGTGGCCGGCGGCGGCCACACCGCCGACCAATCCGCCATCACCGACATGGGTGCCGGCGGCCAGACCGATCACGACCGCAAGGCGGACTGGGACAGGGACGGGGCACCCCCCGGCCGCAACCCCGCCCCCGTCGGCGGCTCGTCGGACGGGCAATCCGACCGCAAGCGCTCCTGACACTTCGGACTGCCCGGCGCCCGCCCGATGGGCGGGCGCGTCTCGCGGGGTGACGTGAAACGGACCGCCCCCTGTTCGATCCCGGTACGGCGCGCGCCCTCCAGAGGCGCGTCCCCTCCTCCATGATCGCTTCGGACCTCGCATCCGGCCGGGCCTGCGGCCCGTCGAAGCATTGCCGATCGCCCTGGCGTAGACATCCGCCGATCCGCCAGCGGGACCAGATCAGGCGTGGTCGTTCCGGCCCGATACGTCAGATCATCCCGGAACGACCGGCCCACGGTCTTGCATCCGCGTAATCTCGCACCCGTCCGCTCCAAAAACCGGATTTCGCTTTTCTGACGAATACTCTAGCCTGCATGCGAAACCGTCCGAAACGTCCCGGCGAGGAGCGATCGATGCGTGTGATGATCCTGGTCAAGGCCACCGCCGACAGCGAGGCGGGCCTCATGCCGTCCCTGGAGCTGCTTCAGGCCATGGGTCAGTTCAACACGGACCTGATCCAGGCCGGCATCCTGCTCTCGGGCGATGGGCTGCACCCCTCCGCGCGCGGGCGGCGGGTGGCCTTCGACGGGCCGGAGCGGTCGGTGACCGAAGGCCCGTTCGGGGACACGGCCGGTCTCCTCGCGGGGTTCTGGATCTGGAACGTGGCCGACCTCGACGAGGCGGTGGCCTGGGTCAAGCGCTGCCCCAATCCCATGCCCGGACCGAGCGAGATCGAGATCCGCCCCCTGTTCGAGGAGGCCGATTTCCTGGCCGCGTCTACGGACTGACGGACGGACGCCGCCGGGTTCAGATCAGGTCGGCGAAGGTGCGGCCCGACCAGGCGGGCGACGGTGCTGGCCGCGTGGGCATCCGATCGGGCACGCCCCGCGCCGGGTTCGCGAGCCGTGGTCCGGCGGCCGTCTTCGTCTGGCGCTTGGGCTTGGCCGGGCCGCCGACGGCGTCGAACTCGAACAGGAGCCGCCCGCCGTTCTCGTCCCAGATCCAGCCGTCCTTGGCCACACCGATGAAGCGGCCGGAATAGGCGAACACCTGATCGTCGTCGATGAACGCCGCCGGCGTGCCGTTCCAGAGATAAACCGAGTGTCCGTCGCGACAGAACGCGGTCTCACGACCCTCTCGATCAAAAAATTCGATCATTTCGCGACTCCCTGCCTTGGTGACGATTGTGGTGAACCCGAACGAACGCCGTGCCGGACCCTAGCGACGGGGCTTCTGCATCTTCACGACGGTGTTCTTGGGGCGGCCGAACGGCTTGAGCGGCGTGTTGGCTTCGAGGGCGATGCGGGCCAGATCCTGGGGCCGCGGCGCGCCGGCGGCGATGCGCTTCAGGGCGTCCACCATCTCCTCGATCATCTGGGCCGCCTCGCCCTCCAGGGTTTCCTCGGCGCGGATGCCGTTGAGTTCGGGGACGATCTCTTCGGCCGCCTCGCGCAGTTCCTCGACGAGTTCGGCAGCGGTGTAGCGTTGGGGTGTGGAATGGGCCATGGCGCGACCATGGCAGGCCGGGGCGGGACCGACAACCGGAAGCTGGGATCGGGCGCGCCGCGCGCAATGAACTCCCGGGTCGCTCGGCTGTTGCCTGACGACCCCACACCCAACGGACCGCCCCATGACGCGTAAAACCCTGATCCTCGCCACCGCCCTCGGCTTGTCCCTGGCCGGTCCGGCCTTCGCCCAGACGCTGGCGCCGACGGGGGGCGCCGGCAACACCGGCGTGACGACCCCGTCCATGGCCCCCGACGAGGGGCTCCAGTCCAAGGAGCCGAGCCTGCGCCCCGCGCCGAACGTGGTCGGCAATCCGAGCCCGTCCTCGGTCCCCGGCAGCACCCCCGGGGTGAACGTCGGCGGCACGCCCACCAGCGGTCCGCCCGGAACCGGCGGCACCTCCGGCGGCCCGTCCCTGGGCAACCGGTAAGAGTCAGCGTGCCAGGGCCCGGCGGGGGCTCGTCCCCGGCCGGGCGCGGGCCTGCCGTCGATCGACCCCGTCACGCGAAGGGCGTGGCCGGGCCGAGCGGTTCCGGTCTACCCTCGCCGCTCCACGGAGAAGCCGGACCATGACGATCCCTCGGACACGCTACCGCTGCGACCATGTCCACCTGCGCAGCCGCGATGCCGTCGCCGCCGGGGCCTTCTACGTGGAGATCCTCGGCGCACGGGAGATCGGCCGCGAGGGTGTGCCGGTGAGCCGGGTGATCCTCGACATCGGCGGCCTGACCCTGTTCATCGAGCAGGCGCCGGACGGCCTCGCGCCGTCGGCGCAGGCGCCGCACCTCGGCATCGAGCACATCGGTCTCGCCGTCGAAGACATCGAGGCGACCCACGCGGATCTGCGCCGCCGCAACGCCACCATCGTCTCCGGCATCACCGACGTGCGCCCCGGCCTGCGGGTCCTCTTCATCGAGGGGCCGGACGCCGTCCGCATCGAGTTCCTGCAGCGCTCCGACGCCCCCTGATCCGCCCGCCTCACCGCGTGGCGAACGCGATGCTGATCGCCGCCTTGGCGACGAGGCCGGGATTGGGCAGGGCGTTGAGGTACTGGGTGTAGCGCTTGTCGAAGGCGTTCTGCAGGATGAAGTCCGCCTTGATCCGGTCGTTGACGCGGTAGGAGGCGAAGACATCCACCAGGGCGTAGGCCTTGGTCGCCAGGATGGTGGCGCCCGTGGGCACGTCGGTGCGGGCATCGACGAGGTTCAGGCGGGTGCCCACCGTCAGGCGCCCGTCGAGGAAGCGCAGGCCCAGGGTGGTGCTGATCCGGTCCGGCGGCACGGTGATGAGGCCCTGGCGCGTGGCCCGGTCGCGACCCTCCGTGTGGGTGGCGGCCAGGGAGACGAAGCCGCGGCCCCAATCGTAGGCGCCCTCCAGTTCGACGCCCGAAAGCTCGGCCCGGGCGATGTTGAGGTACTGGAACGACTGGACCGGGATGACGCAGGGGAAGCGCCCCGGAATCCGGGCGCAGGCCGAGGCCGGGATGCCGGCGATGGCCGGCACGAAGTAGGTCGGCCCCACCGCCTGGATGTTGATGAAGTCGTCGATCGCGTTCTGGAAGACGTTGACCTTCGCCCGGACCACGTCGCCCGGCGCGAACACCTCGTCGTATTTCAGGTTGACGCCGCCCTCCACCGTGCGGGCGACCTCGGGGCGCAGGGTCGGGTTCGGCAGGATGCTGAAGGCCGGGAACGGGTGGATGCCCTGGACCAGGGTCTCGGTGATCGAGGGCGCGCGGTAGCCCTCGGCGTAGGTGCCGTAGACCTCGATGCCGGGCAACGGCGAGACGCCGACGGTGATCTTCGGCGAGACCCGGTCGCCGCTGGAGCGGAAGGCGCCGCCCGACAGGTCGTAGGTGTCGTAGCGCAGGGCCCCGATCACCCGGAGCCATCCGGCGTAGCGGATCTCGTCCTGCACGAAGGCGCCGGCGAGGCTGCGCCGGCCGGACGGCGTGAACGCGCCGCCGAACCCGCCGGCGTTGTCGGTGGTGCGGACGTCGTTGCGGACGAAATCGCCGCCGACCGTGACGGCGTGGCCGAGCGCCCAGGTGTCGAAGCGCGCGGTGTTGTGGACGTCGAAGCCCGTGGTCCCGATGTCGTAGGTGATCCGGTCGCCCGCCCGCGTGCCGAGACGGCCGTAGAGGCCGCTGGCCGTGTCCTGCAGGAAGGTCAGGTCGTTGTGCGTGGTGGTGGTGTAGCCCTTGATGCTGAAATCGATCAGCGGGACATCCGGCCGGGCGAAGCGGTAGCCCAGCGTATACGTGTCGGCCTGCACCGCGTTGGCGAAGCGCGCACCGGCATTGCTGGTGCCCGCATTGGCGAAGTCGAAGCGCTGCAGCAGCGCCGTGCCGCTGAGCTCGTGGCCGTCGGCGGGCCGGAGGTTGAATTTGGCGAGCCCCGAGCTGAGTTCGCTGCCGGTGTCGCGCACCGGGATGCCGAGGCCGTCGCGGTACGGCCCGTTGTTGCGGAACACGAACTGTCCGAACACATCCGCCGCCGTGCCGATGCGGGCGCCGAGCGCCGTCGAGTTGATGAACTTCTGGCCGTTGGTCCCAAAACCCTGCTTCTGTACGGCGCCGGCTTTCTCGTCGGGGGCGAGGATGTCGTCGATGGAGCGGGTGCGGAAGGCGGCGACGCCGCCGATGGCGCCCGAGCCGTAGATGGTGGCGGTCGGTCCCCGGGTGATGTCGACGCCGCCGACGAGTTCCGGATCGAGGTAGAACACCCCGTTGGCGCTGTGGCCCGAGGTCTGGAAGTCCTGGCGCGCGCCGTCGACGAGGACGTTGACGCGGCCGAAATCCTGCAGGCCGCGGATGTTGATCGCCTGGGCCGGATCGTTCTGGTTCTCCTGCGTGGTCACGCCCGGCACGTCGCGCAGGACGTCCGACAGGCGGCTCGGCTGGATGCGCTCGATCTGCTCGCGCGTCACCACGCTCGTGCCCGAGAGGGCATCGACGGCGCTGCCCGGGGTCTTGGTCGAGGTGACCGAGATGGTGTCGAGGCTGACATCGGCCGCGGCCGGGACCGGACGGACCGGCGGCGCGGTTGGGGACCGCGTCTGGGCCTGGGCCACGGACACGGCGAGGAACGAGGCGCCGAGCGCCAGCCAGGCGCGGTGGGACGATCGGGACATGGACGCATCCGCCAGAAGCACAGTCGAACAGGATTGGCTGGCTGGCGAAGGGCTGGCTGGCTGATCCCCACCTGTCGCGCCGGATGGCGGAGGGTCAACGGCAGGGGGAACAGCCTAGATTATCGAGACTCCAATCTAACGTCGCACGTTCCTGAAGACGTTCCAGATTTCCCAAGTCATCGATCAGGAACGTTGCCGGCCCGCAACAGTCCGACGAGGCAGGAGGAAGGGCTGTTCCCCCTCCGGAACCCGGCCGACGGGCCACGACACGCCGAAGACCCGTGCGATGAGGCCATCGCGCATGACCTCGGCCGGGGGACCATGGGCGACGAGGCGGCCGTCCTCCAGCACCAGCATGGCGTCGGCGTAGGCGGCGGCGAGGTTCAGGTCGTGCAGGATCGCGATCACGGCCGCACCCCGGCGGGCGAGGTCCCCGGCGGCGTCGAGGAGCGCGCCCTGGTGGCGGAGATCGAGGCTGGCGGTCGGCTCGTCGAGGAGCAGCACCTGCCCTTCGGCGAGGGTCCGACCGGCGGCGAGCTGGCACAGCACCCGGGCGAACTGCACCCGCGCCTGCTCGCCGCCCGAGAGGGTCGGGTAGGCGCGGTCGGCGAGGTGGGTCGCGTCGGCGCGGGCGAGGGCCTCGGCCAGAATGCCGTCGCGGTCGCGCCGGCCGAGGCCGCGGCCGATGCCGTCGAGGCCGATCCGCGCCACCTCCGCGGCGGAGAACGGAAACGCGAGGTGGGCGGCCTGGGGCAGCACGGCGCGCAGGGCGGCGAGCCGCCAGGGTGGAATCGCCGCCACGGCCTCGCCCGCATACGCGACGGAGCCGTGGGTGGGGTTGAGCTCTCCGCTGAGCAGCTTCAGGAGCGTGGACTTGCCGGCTCCGTTCGGACCGACGATGACCTGCAGCGTGCCCGGCCTGGCCTCGAACGAGACCCCGTCCACGAGGCGGCGGCCATTCGTGGCGTAGGCGAGATCGCGGGCGGCGAGGAGCGCGGGCTCAGACATCGCCTCGCCCGCGACCCAGCAGCAGCCACAGGAAGACCGGCGCGCCGACGAAGGCGGTGACGATGCCGATGGGCAGTTCGGCCGGCGCGACGACGAGGCGCGCGGCGACGTCCGCCAGCACCAGGAAGGCGGCCCCGAGGAGCGCACTCGCCGGGAGCAGCCGGCGGTGGTCCGGGCCGATGACGAGGCGCAGGGCGTGCGGCACGACGAGGCCGACGAAGCCGATCACCCCGCTCGCCGCGACGCCGGCCCCCACCGCCACGGCGACGAGGAGGATGGCGAGGCGCTTCAACCGCTCCACCGCCACCCCGAGGTGAAACGCCTCGGCCTCGCCGAGCACCAGGGCGTTGAGGCCCCGGCCGAGGAAGGGCACGAGGACGAGGACGGGCAGCAGGGCCGGCGCCGTCGCCCCCACCTTGGTCCAGGTGGCGCCGCCGAGGCTCCCGAGGGACCAGAAGGTGAGGTCGCGCAGCTGCCGGTCGTCGCTGGCATAGACGAGGAGGCCCGTCAGCGCTCCGCTGAGGGCCCCGAGCGCGATTCCCGCCAGCAGCAGGGTGGCGACGGAGGTGCGGCCGGCCCGCGTGGCGATCCGGTAGAGCCCGAGGGTCACCGTGAGCCCGCCGAGGAAGGCCGCGACGGGGAGTGCGGCGTAGGGCACCGGTCCCGGCAGGCCCGCCCCGGCCAGAAGCCGGTCGCCGAGGACGATCACCGCCGCGGCGGCGAGGCCCGACCCCGCCGAGACGCCGACGAGGGCCGGGTCGGCGAGGGGATTGCGGAACAGGCCCTGCATGAGGGCGCCCGACACGGCGAGGCCGGCGCCGACCATGAGTCCGAGCAGGGTGCGCGGCAGGCGGATGTTGAGCACCACGAGGGCATCGCGGGCCAAGCCCGGCTCAACCCTACCAGGGGTGAGGATGTCGAAGATGCGGCCCGGTGCGATCCGCACCGCCCCGAGTCCGAGGGAGAGCAGGACGGCGAGGACGAGCAGGCCGCCGAGGCCCGCGAAGACGATGGCGCCGGGCCGGCCCGGCGAAGGGGTGATGGTGGCGCCGGGCCGGCCCGGCGCGGGACCGTCAGTCACGCGGCAGGTCCGGGTAGACCGCCCGCATGAGCTCGCCCGCCGCCTCGGGGGTCCGGGGCCCGAAGCCCAGGAGGGTGAGGCCGTCCATGGCGACGAGGGCGCGCCGGGCGGCGGCCGGCGTCTGGCCGAGCGCCGTCCCGCTCGCGAACACCGCCTCGGGGGTGGGACTCTTTCCATCCGTGGTCATCATGATCACGGCGTCCGGGGCGGCGCCGACGATGGCCTCGTCGGTCATGGGCTTGAACCCCTCGATCCCGTCCGCCGCGTTGACGAGACCCGCCAGGGCCAGGATGCCGTCCGCCGTGCTGCCCCGGCCGCCGACCATGACGCGGCCGCCGGTCTGCGACAGCACCACGAGGGCGCGGACCGGCCGCACCACGCGGGCGCGCTGCCGGCCGAGGGCGGCGAACCGGTCGGCGACCGCGCGGCCGAGGTCGGCGGCCGGCGCCTCCAGCCCCGCGAGGCGGCCCACGGTGGCGATCTTGTCCAGCACCCCTTCGGCGGTGGGCGGCTCGCGGACCAGCTCCACGGGCACGCCGGCCTCCCGCAGCAGGGCCAGCACGGCGGGCGGACCGGCGCCCTCGGCGGCGATGACGAGATCGGGCCCGACGGAGAGCAGACCCTCGGCCGAGAGGGCCCGGAGATAGCCGGCATTCGGCCGCTCGCGCAGCACCTCGGCCGGATAGACGCTGGTGGTGTCGACGATGGCGATGCGGGGGCCGGCGCCGAGGCGCCACAGGATCTCCGTGACGGCGCCGCCGAGGGAGGCGATGCGGGTGGCGGCGGCCGCGCGGGCGGGCGG